>CAZYSJ010000002.1:0-120053 GCA_964649875.1 uncultured Caldilineaceae bacterium | reverse complement strand
TCGCCCAGTTCGCCGTCGGTGGTGTTGAAATAGCCCCATTTGCGCAGGAAGTCGCCCTCGGCGCTGAAGACCTGGATTCGCCCGTTCCAGGTATCGGCCACATAGATATCGCCGGCGTCGTCCACTGCCACGCCCCACGGCTCATTGAACTGCCCATCTCCCAGCTCCAACGGACCGCCGCCGTCCGGATCGACGCAGCCGCCGGCTTCCCCTTCGCCCAGGCGGCACAAACCGCCGAAGGACCGCACGAACTGACCATCAGCCCCGATCACGACGACGCGATGGTTGCCGGAATCCGCAATTACCGTGCTGCCGTCAGGGCCGGCAGCAACCGCGCGCGGCCTAACGAGCGGCAGCCCGTCATAGGCAGCATCATAAAGAGCTATGGCGCTGAGCGGGATCTCTTTCTCAATCAGTAACGCCTGCATACCGCTGCCGCTTGCCGCCGTCGGCACAGCGCCAAGGTCCCAGATCTCTGCTGCGATATCACGGCGCACATACATCTCAAAGTCGGAACGGGTAGGCCACTGGGTCAGGTCGCGCGGCTTGCTCGGATCCTCATCATCGGCGTAACGGCGGTAAAACACGATATCCGCAATGCGCTTTAACCTGGCCGGATCGCGCAAGACGCCCACGAAACGATCCCACGTAAGGTTGAAGTACCCCTGATCGGGCCACCAGATGCGCCGGTACGTCCGCTTCACGTAATCACGCGCCACATACGGGCGCACTTTCTCAAAGTTCGCCGGGCCGACGATTATCACCGGCGCAGTCATTACATCACTCGTCGGGTTATTGCCATAAAAGCGGCTATTGGGGTACAGGCGCATATACCAACTCATCGGCCAGGAGCTTTCGTCGTCGTAGGCGACGACGATGTTACGCTCACCAACGGTGCGTTCGCTGATCAGGTCAATTTCGCTCAAAGCGCGTTTGATATCGGGCGAGCCGTGCGCATATACCAGGTATTCGGTCGCCATATCAAAATTGACGTAGTTCAACATGTAGGTAAAACGTACGGTCAAGAGCGACAGAGGAACGACGACGCCGATGCTCGCCAGAATCGCCGTTTGTCGACTGCCCGCCTGTTGCGCCAACCGCACCGCCACGAAGACGAGTCCGGCGAACACGAGCGCAGCCACAATCCACTGCATCGTGGCTGCGACGCCCGCCACGCTCCGGTCCCGAAAAGGAACAGCCCGCACTAGCGTATAAACAAGATAGAGCAGCGCCGGCGTCAGAGCGATGAGCCACGCCGCGCCTGCGCGCCGCACAACCGGCCAGTCAATCCCGCTTACTAGTCGCCCGAACCACCAACCGCCTACAATGCCCATCGGCAGCGCCATGTGCGTTAGCAGCCACGGCATCTTTTCGCCGGCAATCGTGTAGGCCATCCAACTCCCGACAATCCACCACACGCCGTATACTGCGAACGTCACGCGGTTCACGCGCAGCAGTTCGGCACGCGCGGCATCGCTCGCCGCTTCGCGCACGACGTCAGGCGGCAAGTCTTGAGCGACGACGGGTTCCCATCGTTCATCGACGCCTGCACGCCGCAGAATTACGATCATCCCCCCCAACGCAAGCAGCATCGGCAGGAATTCGTACAAAGCGCTGAGCATAAAATAGTAATACCAGGGCTGACCGCCGCGAGCCACCTCTTGCTGCGCCAGCCAATAGCCCAGGCTGCCCACCACGCCTGTAGCGAGGCCATTGCGCGTGTTCGTGAGAAACGTGGTAAAAAAGAGTACGGCCGTCAACCAGAACGCGCCCATCGCCCCAAGCCATTCGCGCCATGCCAGCCCATCGGGAACCCGTTCTCGCGAGCGCATCCCGAACCAGTAATACGCCGCGCCGATGCCGGCCAACGTCACCAGCAGAACAAGGCCTGCCGAACGCAGCAGGTCGGTGTTCGTCGCATAGGCCATCGGGTCCCAACCGAGAGCGGCGTGGCCGAATGGCGCGGTGAAGGGCATGATCAAGGTCAGCATCAGAACAGCCAGGTCAGCGGCGCGGCTGCTGCGCAGCTTGCCCCATGCCTCCCCGCGCAGCCAGACGATGAGCAGTGCTAGCGACACTGCGGCGCCGATGCCCGCCAAGACGAGGCTATAGGCAGTCTGCCCCAACTCAAACAACCAAAAAGCCGAGCCTGCGGCGAAAAGAAGAGGGGCGACGGCGACAAAGAACCGCGAGCCGATTGCTCGCCAGATGGCCAAGCCGGCAAAGAAAGCGCCGATCAGCGCGCCGGCCATGAATGCGTTCTCCTTGGCAACAAAAGCCGGCGCCATCCCCAACAACATCACGGCCAGCCATCTGCGCCGCTCTCCGGTCTTCGCCTCCAAATAGCGGAACGCGCCATAGCTCCACACCATCACGAATAGGGCAATATAAATGTCGTTGCGGATGTAGCGGCTGTGAAAGAGCAAACTGGGGCTGACCGACAGCATGACGCCCGCAGCGAGCGCACCGACCCTTCCGAGGTAACGCCGATAGGGGTAGGCCATCCAGACGACGCTGATTCCCGCCAGCGCCGGCGCGATGCGGGCCGTCGTATCGCTGTCACCGAAGAGAAAATAGAGCAGCGCGTTGACGTGAAACAGCAGCGGGCCATGCATCATCGGATTGTGTTCGTAATTGCCCGCGTCGTACAGGTAATACGAATAAAGCGCGTGCAGGCTCTCATCATGGCTCATCGCCCGCACGCCCAGGTCATAGAACCGGGCAACTATCGAGATGACGAGTAGCAGCGCCCAGGCCGCTGTCTCCCAGTTGACGGTAAACAATGCGCCGATCGGCCTATCCAGCCAGCGATTAGGCGCGCTCGTCTGCCCCGCACGCTCCGTCGCCGCCTCGTCGATTTTGGTATTATCCCGCTCTATCGTCAGATCCATTGCCTCACTCGTTGCAGATCGTTTTCTTATCAGCCGGCTACGGGCGAAAGTCTGCCAACAACCCGTCCGGCTTAATTCGCAGACACTGCGTGTCCATCGACGCCATCGCGCAGCGCCCAAAGGATGACGCGTTCCGCCTGGAGCGGCGCGTCCGCACGGCGTTGTTGCGCCCAGCGCAGCCATGGATACAACTTCCTCTCCCACAGTGCGCTTAGTCGCGCACCCGCCCCTGCCGGGGCATCGTCCACGACAGCGCCGCTTTGCCCCAAGTTCTCGGGCAGCCAAAGGACACGGCGCACGTAGTCGCTCCCGATATAGTCCTCGGTCGGCGCCGCGAAGCCGCCGGCGTCCGCCGTCTGTATCACCAGCGGCGCCGGCGCTGCCGCCAACTCATCGTCATCCGGCATCCCCCACGTCAGGCGCCGCATGCGGCGCAAATACCAACCGAGCAACACATCTCCGGATTCTAGCGTCTGGGTATGCTGCACAAATACCGCGATTTCCTGCGGATCGCCTACGCGTTGGGCGCTGATGGTTTCGATATCCCGCGCCAACTGACGCAGCCCTTCGCCCCCTTCCTCGAAGAAAAGGCTGTCTCTTCTGTCCGGAGTATGCCGGTAGTTGAGTTGCCACATACTGCTGATGGCAACAAGGAACGTCAGCGCGGCAATGCTCGCAGTCCCGATCCACGCTGCCTGGCGCGGATCAGACCACGCGCCATACAGCACAAGGAGCGCAAACGCGACGGCGGCAATCACGACAAAAGCTTGCGCCAGTACGACGTCAAACGTCGCGCTCGACGCCAGCGCAACGCCCCATAAACTGCCCGATACCGCCAATACTGCCAGGGTAACAAACATCGCCAGGGACTCCTGGCCCCTTCCGTAACGCGGCCATAGCAAAGCCAGATCGCTGAGCGCGTGCGCCGTCCCGATGAGCAACGGCATCACCGCAATCAGCAGGCTAAAAGGGCTGCGTCCCGGCAGCAGACAGAGCAGAACGCCCCACACAAACCACAACCACAAGAAAAGCGGCCATCGCGCAGCCTGCGCCAACGGGCTCAGACGCCGGCTCATCGGCAGGTAAACCAACCCGCCGAAGCCGAACAGCGCCAGCAGCGGCTGGTCTACTAAGAGCCGTGTCACAGGCCAACTGAACGAATAGCTTCCTGTCTCCGGCGCAGAAGCCGCAGACGCGCCGGCGGCAAAAACGCGTTCCAACCATACGGTCAGGCTAGCGCTGACAAGCCCGATGCCGTCCAATCGCGTCAGCGCTGCCGTTGCGCCTGCCACGGCGCTCACGGCGAACCACAACAAGACATCCTTCCTACGATAGGCGCTTCGTATCAGTGCGCGCCGGTTGAGCAGCACGAAGGTCGCCAACACAGGCAGAAAGCTCCAGGTCACAGGACCGCTGACCACGAACAACCCTGCGCCAACGGCCATCATCCGTTCCGCAAGGACAGAAGGCCGGCCAGTCAGTCGCCATGCGGCCCCAGCGAGCAGCGCCATGGCTAGCGCTGCGCTAAGCATCGCCCCGTCCGCCAGGCGGCTAAGCGTCACAAGCCAGGGATCAAGTGCAATCAGCATACTAAGCGCCAACGCAGCCGGCCGGCCCATCAGCCCGCGCAGCCCCCAGGGGACAAAAATCAACAAAGCGCCGGCTGCAGCAGCGACGCACCGCGCCCAGCCATCACCGTCTGCCCCCGTCCAAAATAGCCACGTCTGCAGGCTGTGCCAAAGCGGGCTGGCAGGCGTCAGTTCGCCAGGACCTGACAGACCGGCTGCAGTCTGCCAGGCAGCCCATGCGTTCCAAGCCTCAAGCGAATTCAGCGGTCGCTGCGCCAAACCGCCGAAGCGAAGAGCCGCCCCGACGATGAAGACAGACAGATATAGCGCCCGTTCTACGGTGAGCCAAGGTTGACCGTTCCCTGTATCACCGTCCAGCGTCCATACCGGCTTTGTTGATGAAGACATCTCGATTTTCGTACCTGCCAAAGGCGGCGTCCTCGTAAAGTCTTGTTTCTTGCCTGAACGATGTTTTACCGGCGGCGGTAAATACGCACGTCGCCATCCGAAAAAGCCAGATCCATGGCCGCAGCGATGCGCTCCTCTGAGCGCGGCGCGATCTCATACTGCTGCCGCTCCGTGGGGCCAATATAGACGTAATCGATGCCCCACTCGTCCAGAACTTGCTCAATCTCGGCAGGGCTGCCGGAGCGGTAGACGGTTTCCAGCGCTTCAGCCCTGCCGCTCGCCATCTCGCCAAAAGCTTCGCCGCGCCACTGCGACTCGTGGCCATCCCAGCCCAGCAGCGTCGTCCGGCCTGTCATTGTACTGATACGGTTATAGTTCGACCAATAGCTAGCGCCTTTGCCTTCCAGCACCAGCGCATCCGGCGCCGTATTGTCAAGCGCCCACTCCACCGCCGCCATTTCCGAGGGGCCTTCACGCGTCAGGTAGTGCGTGGCGTCCGCAGTTCGGGGACGAGCGCTATACCCCAACGTCTTGCTATATGTCCCCGCGACGGGATAGATCAACGCCACAGCAGCCAGAGTAAGCGTCACGGCGCTCAACGCCTGTAGAAACAGCGGCACAGCGCGACGGCGCACCCCGAAACTCACGGCGATTGCATACGCGGCGACCAACGCCAATAACAGCCAGGCCTGGTAATAGAACTTGAATACCGTGTTCATACGCGTGCCGAAATTGTCGCGCAAGAACACAAACTCCGGCGCAAACACAAGCAACAGCCCCACCGCAGCAAGCAGCAGGGCGAAGAGGTCCGCAGGGCGCGCCGTCTTCCGCCCAGAGGTGACTATCGTCCACAGGAGCGCGGCCGTCATGGACAGCAATGCGCCGAACGCAATAAACGTAAAAGGCTGCCTGGTCCATCGCTGCACAACAAAAGCCAGATGACTCGCAGCCCCGTCCGGCAGTGTCATCCGCTGCAATAGCGCTTGGCCGGCGGGAGTAATAACAACCACAGCGACGCTCAGCCCGAGAAATGCTGCAGGCAGGCCAAACACCACACCGACCGCCGTCGCCGTCGCCCTGCCGGAAGGACGGGTTCGCCGCCACATCCAGGCAAGCCAACCGGTCAGCGCCGGCATAAACACGCCGAACATCAACAGCGCCTGTTGCAACCTTGTCGGGTTAAACAGGTTCGGCAAAAAGCCGCGCGCTTGGCTTTGCGCCGTCAAAAAGTAAGGCAGATAGAATGCCGCCGCTCCCACGGCCAACAAAAACGAGAAAGCCGCTGTCGCAACAGCGGACCGCGCGATAAACGTTGCACTAAGCGCCTGTTGCCGCGAGGCGACTAGCCCCGCCATGAGTGCACCCGCTAACAAGAGCCAGTAGGGCGGATAGTCCCATGTGTTCAAAAAGATCAGCCCGCCGCTTACGACGGTAGTCAACGCTATCCCCGCCCAGCCCATCGGTACGATTCCCGGCAAATGCCGCCAGGCAGTGCGCCAACCTGTCGCCTCGTCCAAGCTGCTGCGCCGGGCGAACAGGTACACGTTAAGCGCCATGCCAATCACGACCAGCGCCACAGGCATCGCCAGTACGTGCGGGTGATTGTCGCCCAGAATGTAGCTAAACGCGGGGAACTCGTCGATCACCTCGATGTGGCCGCCGGATAAGTCCCGATCCGCGAGCACGCGACTGCTGCGCCACCACCACCAGTCATAACCGATATACCACAGCCCGGAACGTTGGGCGTTCTCCGGAAAGCCGTTCACGTCGAGCCACGCCGCCAGCGAGTCGATGCGCGCTCCCTGGGCGTAGAGCCATTCAAGCACGCCCTGCAAATTGCCGATCACCCCCACGAACACGGCAGCGAATAGGCCTGCCAGCCCGGTCACCCATCCGCTCCGGGCGGATTCCCCCAGCCCATCTTCATCCGGCCCGGTTTGATCCGCGCCCGCCAACGCGGCCAGATTGTAGGCGACGCCGAAACTGCCCGTCAGCAGCAGGCCATACCACGACGCCTGTCCGATCGTATAGGCCGTTGCCGGCGGCACATTTGCCAGATGGCCAAGCGTTGTCAATAGCCAGTAGCCTAGATAGTAGTAGCTGATGGGATAGCCCGATAGCCAGGCATCGCGCGGCGGGAAGACCGGGCTTGCCCAAAGGCTGTTCATGAACATGAGATCCATCGGCTGCTCGGTG
Organism: uncultured Caldilineaceae bacterium; assembly: GCA_964649875.1. Classification (GTDB taxonomy): domain Bacteria; phylum Chloroflexota; class Anaerolineae; order Caldilineales; family Caldilineaceae; genus JASGTU01. The sequence continues at coordinate 112,990 of CAZYSJ010000002.1, read as the reverse complement.
TGGTTGGCAGCCGGGTCATGTATCCGCACCCACGTCCACACGGCGAACGCGGCCAGGAACAGCGCCTCCGCGCCGATCGCCGCCCGCCGCCGTGCAAGCGACATATCCTTTGCCCATCTCACAAGCGACTGCCATCCCCCAAAACCGTATGATAGACCCGCCACGACGGCCAAAGCCAGCCAAGCCCCGCCCGCTTCGTTGCGCAGCAGCCCGTAACTTGTCCCCAGCCACAACGTCACGCCGGCTAAAAATGGCCCGAGGATCTTCGCCAGCGCGTAGCCCCGGTCCGGCAGTTGCGCGAAATAGCGCACAGCAAGCGGCAGCACGGCTGCGCTCGTGAGTTGGATGACGATATACCAGGTCACAAAAGCAACAAATATGTCCACGAGATCAAGATATCCGCAAGGCGATAATCCCTATTTGTAAGGATCCGTCATGGCAACGCGCTCGATTGGTGCAGCAGTCCAGCCTAATCCGCTCTCACGCCTATCCGTTGTCACCGGCAGGAACGTAATAGCCGCCGTCGTGCACCGTAAGGCGTCCGGGCACGGAATAAATTATCGTTTGCTCATTGACAAAAACCGGCTCCAGCAGGCCCATGTCCGCCATCTGTTCGAGCTTCTGCACGCCTTCGGGATGTAGATAGCGCTCAAGTTGGCCGGCGTAGATCAGCGACACACCTAGTTCGTCAATCAACGCTTGGGTGCGCCCGATATCGGGCGTCTCCCAGAATTCGCGATGCAGCGACTCTCTAGCCGACACGACCTCTCCGGAGCGCTGCTCTGACGCGTGCATCCCGCGCAAGCCGCTAAGTCCGGTCAGGCTCGCCGCCCGCGAAGCCCCAGCGCGATAGTAATCCGCCTCGGATGTCTCGACAATAACCAAGTTGCCGCGCACATTATCCAACAGCCAGCGAATCGCCTCCCAATCATAGGCCAACTCGATCCGATTCGAGTCATCCGGCCAAGTGTAGCTGCCCTGGCGCATATAGTCCATCCCGTTTAGCGTACCGAACTCAGGTCGCCACCCGACCATGCGTTGCGACAGCCGCGCAGGGGTTCCCATCACCGTAAACGTCAGGCTTGCGACCAGAAGAACCCAAAACGCAGATGCCCACGTAATGCCCAACAGACGCCGCGTACGTGTGACCGGGCGCGCGGCGTCCTCACCGCCGGATCGTGCGCGGCCGGTTGCGGATTGCCACATGCGCGGCAGAGCAATAGCCGTAGCCAGCCCCAGCAACACCCAGACCTGGTTGAAGAACTTGAAGAGCGTATTCATGCGATACCAGTCGCCGCCCTGCAGGAAATCGCGCAGGTAGACGACCTGCGTGCCGGCGAGAACGGCAAGCGCCACAATGATCAACAAAGCCGCAAACAGCGCCGCCGGGTCGGAATCGGCGCCGCGGCGCCATAGCAGCAGCGCGACAAACGCCAATGGGATCAGGCACAGCCCAAGCACGGCATGCCCCATTGCCAACGCCACAATTCCGCCCCCCACCGTCAACAGCGCAAATGCGATCCCGCCCAGATACGCCAACGACGGGCGGCGGACCAGCAGCCGGTGCAAATACACCAACCGCGGCAGCCGGTCAAACTGGCGAAACGCCAGGCTGACGATGCGCTCCAAGCCGGTAGGCGTACATTCGTCGCCGCTCGCGGGCGAGCGGCGACATCGCACGGGTTGAGCAATGGCGTGTACAACCCATGAAAGTACCAGAAGGCCGAAAAAGCCCCAGATCAGCAGCCACTCGCCCAACTTGTCAGGGGCGCGGACTAGACCGACGCCCGATGCGCCGACATTTACGTAGTGTGCAAAAAACGGCAGGTAAAAGAAATACGCGCCCGCCCCAAAAACTATCAGCGCGCTCAAAGTAGACAGCCATTGAATTCGACCGCTAACCCGGAATTGCGCAACCGCGAACGCCAGACTGCCCTGGGCAAAATAAGTGGGCAGTTCCCACAAGTTCACGCTGCTCAACGTGCCCAGGAGAAAGGCCAATAACAACACCAGACCGGCCGAAACGCCCCGCTCTTGATTCGCCTGGCCCAGCAGCGCAAGGATCGCAGCGCAGAACAAGATGGCGACCGGTATGCCGATGAGGTGCGGATGCAGATCGGCAAAAAGAAAGCTCCAATACGGGAACTCGTTAATCGTGTTCGGGATCACGCGGCTGGGCGCCCAGAAGTCATAGGCGGGCATGGGCCGCCGCCCGGCCAACACATCGCCAAGCCCTGTTGCCGCGCCGGTGAGCATGGGCGCAAAGGGAAACGCACTCGTCGCTTGGTGCGCACTCGTCTCCGCCAGCCGCCGCACCACCTGTGCGAAGCCGTCTAGGTTGCCGATTACGGCTACGAAAAGCGGCGCGATCCACGCTGCCCAGAAGCCGGATCGCCAGGACAGCGCAGCGCCGCCGCCACGCCGCCGCCACGCCCATGCACTGTACGCCACACTGAACGCATTCGAGACGGTCAACGCGAACAGCGATGCGATCGTCAGATTGAACGCCGTCTCGGCAAAGATGCCCGTCAGCTTGATCAGGTAGGCAGCCAGATAAATGCCGAAATAGTAGTAGTTGATGTAACCGCCGGCAAAGTGCGGGTCGACGGGAGGAAACGAGGCGCTGCGCAAGATGCCGTTAAGAAACGCGAACTCCATAAACTTCTCGCCGCCGAACCACGGCTGCCACAGGTCTGGGTTCGCCATGCGGATGAGAAGAAAGGCGATATACGCCACCGCAACGCCCGCCTCGCCCGCAAGGAGCATCGGCCATTGCTCAGCCAGGAACTTTCCCATCGCCGCATATTGGCGTATCGCAAACACAGCCCCCGCCGCCGCCAATGCACCGGCGCAAAGCCAGGCATGAAGGACCCGGTTTTCTGCTGCGCCATAGCTCGCCAGATACCACAGCAGCCACCCGGCTGCCAGCCACCCGGCGGTTCTGCTGACGAAATAGCCGCGATCGCGCAGCGAGGCAAAGAGCGCAAAGCACACCGGCCAGGCCGCCCACCCCAGCGCGCTCAACGCCAGCCACCAAACCAGCGCCGCCACGACAGGACGTTCACTTGCCGCACGGTTCCACCGGTAGTTTTCGACCGCCGAATATTCGGCTAGGGGTTTTTGCAGCAACGCCGCCTCTTCTGCGCCGGCTTTGCGTTCCGCCTGGCGCCCCTCGACCAGACGCATCAGCGTTCCCATCAGGCCGGCATACTCCGCGCCTGGCTCACCTCGTAAACCGAGCCAGGTCAATACAGACGTTAGCGGCGAATCCCGCCCCGTGTAGTATGGAATGGCCTCTTCCCAAGCGCCGCCCAGCACGGCGTCGAACTCCGCGTCGCTCAAGTCGCGCACCTTACGCAGCACTGTCACCTGCGGATGATCGTAGAGGCTCCAACTCTCGTCCGCCGCCCGATCCTCGAAGACCATGCCGAACAACCGCGGCGGTGAGGTAAATTCCCGCGCAACCTCATACCCCAGTCGCCCGTCGCGCATCGCCTCGTAGTACAGCGTCGTCATGGGGTAACGTTCGGGCAGTTCATCCACGCTGTCGTAGATGCGCTTGGAGCTATAGGCTACATAATCGGCCTCGCGCAGTTTCGCCTTGAGGATTTCGTACTTCTCGGCGGTATCCTCTTCGTATGGACTCCAGTCAATGTTGCGCAGGCCGCGGCTGCCCATATCCATCCCCGGCTCGCCCGGTATCGCCTTGGGCAGCGGGTCATCCCACAACTCCCACAGGATCACCGATCCCTGCGGCACATTCTCGTAGATCCAGCGGCTCGCCGTGATCCAGGTATGCTCGCTTCGGTAAACTCCGTTAACGTACGCCAACGACCAGAACGCCCCGCCGGCTACGCCAATCGCGGCCAGAGACGCGGCGATGATGCGGCGCGCGCGGTGCGCTCGCAATCCGGCATACAGTTGTGGAGCGGATCGCCACATACGCCAGATAGCCCCCGCCGCCAGCAACGCCGCAAACGGCAAAACCGGAATCATGTAGCGATTGAACTTGGCCAGAAACGCCCCAGTGATGGCGAAGTAGGGCAACACCCAACTCCACACGATAACATTGCCCATCTGAAAGCGCGCCGGCATTCGAATGCCGAACGCATCCCCCTGCGCCATGTGCATCCAGTTGCGAACCAGCCGCCACAGCGTCTGAGCCAGGTCAGCCAGCATCGCCAATACGCCGCCCAGGGTCACCACCCCCAAAGGCCACCACAACCCCCAGGCCACCTGCTGGTAGATGAAGTACAGATACGGCGTCGTGTTGCGGTACTGGCGCGTGAACGGCATGTCGGCGATGCCGCGCACCATGCGCCCTTGCTCGATCAACGTGGCCTGAATGAAGCTCTGCCAGTCCAGCACCGAATAGGGACTGGTCACGAAGAAACTCAAGCCGGCCACGATCAAGGCGAGACACGCACCGGCAATCGCACGGAACTGGAGCGCGCCGTTGGCCGCACGACCGTCTCGAAAGGCGCGCTGCTGCTCTAGGATCACGACCAGCGCGCCGGCGGTCACCGGCGCGGCGAGCGCCGGCAATGCGCTGAATTTGGACGAGATGGCGAGTCCAGCGCCTATGCCCGCCAGAATCGCGCTGCGCGCGCTGGACTCCTGCAACATGCGTACCGCGCCATACACGGCTAACACCGTAAACGTGGTCGACGCCGGATCCATCGCAAAGAAATGGCTGAGTTGGATCGCCTGGGCGCTGAACGCATAAAACGTCGCCGCCAGCAAGCCGGCGCCGGCGCTAAATATGCGCCTGCCCAACAGGAATAGCAACCAGATCGTCAATGAATCCAGTACCGCCATCGTCAGACGGCCGGCTACGGCAATCGCATCGCAGTCACGATCCGCCCGTTGCATGATCGACAGGGCGTCGCCGGACAGGCCAAGCCGCTCAGCCAGGGGAGCGGCGCGGTGCATCACCTCGCCGAAAGCGACGCCGAGATAAAGCGGAAAATGACCGTAAGTAAAACTGCGTCTGGTTTGGTTAGCGCTGTCCCACAACGGGTTGAGCGGGCTTTGCTGCGGCTCCCAGAACTGCTCCCAAGTCGCCGGCAGCCGGATCGTCGTCGCATAGAAACAGGAAGTGCTGCGCTCATCGGGATGGCTGCCTATCCCGCGATCGAAGTTCACGTTCCACACGCGCAACGCAAAACCGGCAGCGATCACGAACGCCGCCACGAGCGGCGCGTACCGGCGAACGATCGACTCAAAGACTGCTGCAGGAGCGTTCGTCTTCACTATGAAGCTACTGTGGCAGGCGAGGCCAGTTGGGGAGCACCCAGGTAATCTGGTGCGCCGGAGGAGGAGGCCAAAGCAGGTACACGTCTACCCATCGGTTCCACAAGACAAGGTTGCTGTCGTCATACCCCAGATCGATGCGTCGTGCACGGATGGCGCTGCCGGTGTCCAACGCATCGCCAAGACCGTAGTCTTGTACATAAACCTGTGACCGCAGCGGGATAATGGCGGGATCTACGGCGACGATGCCAAAACGCATGGTTTCGCCTGTATACGTCCTGCCATAATACGATTTATCGGGCGACACGCCAGCCGTACCGGCGCTATAACTGGACGCAAACATGCGTATCTTGCGCCAATACGTGATCTGCCGTCCGTCCGGCGCAGTGAACGACTGCGGTTCGATCCGCTGCCCATAGGCGATGACGCGTTCCGCAGGTTCTTGAGCCACCCACGTATCTTCCAATAATCGCCCCATCTCCTGGCCGTTCTCAAAACGGATACGATAACGGGTGCGAGTAATGCCTTCAGCGCCCGGTTCCATCATCTGCTGCGTATCGATAGGCAAGTCCCCATCCGGCACATATATCGTTTCAAACGGCGCGATCTCTTCTTCCACTTCCACCTGTTCGCGCACCCGTGTGATCGCAATCCGGATGCCGTCGTAGAGTTCCTCGTCGAGACCCGGCTCCACCACATCCAGCCCTGCGATCCCGATCTTGGTTTCCGCCAGTGCATCGGACACTGTCTCGCCACGCGTGCGCGTCCGAACAACGCGACCGTCCGCCTCAACCACGACAGGAAGGCTGCGCTGTATCGTCACGCGCATGCCGGTGACGATTTCACTGCCCAAGCTGGGATGTACAATATCCCCCAAATAAATCGTGATTTCCGCCTGACGCAACGCCTCTCCAACAGTCTGCGCGGTGGTGCGCACCTCGAACGGAAGCGTGCCATCGTCGATTACAATCGGCACGGCTCGAATCACGCGCACCTCATACGGGGCGACGCGTCGATTGGCCCATGCGTCAGAGCGCCGATAGGTCGTCTCGACCAAACGCGTCGACGGTTCGGGCAACGGTTCGTCCAACTGCCGCCGCATTCCGTTCACCAGCACCTCGTCGTAGGCATCCACCGCCAGTTCGGCGTCCGCTAACGCCTCGCCTACCGTCTTTCCCCAGCTCTTCAAGGTGATCACGCGCCCATCGCTGAGTATGCGAAATTGCGCCGACCGCTGCACCGCGACTTTCTCCACGCTGCGCAGCGGCGTCGACGGGTCAGGCGTCACGCGATCGACGTCGTTTACGTCGAGCCCCAAGTCCAGCAGAAGCGCCGCCACGTCTGTACGGTGCGTGCCCACCAGCCGCGTCATCCCATCCACCTCTAGGGTGACGGGTTTGGCGGTCACCGCCCACAAGACGCCCAACGCGGCAAGCGCCAGGACAAGCACGCCAGGAAGGATCATTCTTCGCGGCAGATCCGTTTGGATGGAAGGCAAGACGCTTTGGCCTCGCCACTGTGTCCGTGGCGAAGCAATCGATGCGGGAATATGAGTTTCCTCAGGAGCCGTCCGGTTCCACTCCGTCGTCATCGTCTGCCTTAGTATGGCCTAACGAATCAAGCGCCGTGAGCATTTTGCGAGAAGGCGCACTCACCTCCCATGCAATAGAGCGCTTTTACCGTCGATTGAACCATTGTAACCAGATTGCACGTCTTCTCCAAAGGATATCGCTCGCTCAGTTGCTTAACGCAGCGATGCCATCCTGTGGTAGCCTTATGAACATTGGCATTGCGCTGCGCGTCGTTTTCGTTGAGCGATGCCAACGCCCGTTCAGGACATGGTGAAACCAGCCACTGCGCTACTGCCACATGCCTATTGAGTCTCGGTCGAGTACAATCTCATACCGCCGCCCGGCAGCCCGCCCGGTAATCCTGATCGGCATACTTGCCGGATTTGCGATTCGTCTATACAGACTAGGCGCAGAATCACTCTGGTACGACGAAACGGTAAGCGCCTACCTCGCAAGTCAGTCCATCCCGGACCTCATTGCCCATACCGCGCGAGACATCCACCCGCCCGCCTATTACATCCTGCTGCACGCCTGGCGCGCGCTGGCGGAGCCGTCAGTCGGACGAGGCTTCGAATTCCTCTTGGCCTTCCCCAGCCTATGGTTCGGCGTGTTATCGCTCGGCCTGCTGGTTCCGCTAGCCCGAATAATGATAGGCGAGCGAGCTGCGGCGCCGGCCCTGTGGTTCGCTGCGATCAATCCCTTCCTGGTGTGGTACAGCCAGGAGGTGCGAATGTATACGGTCGCCGCCGCTCTGGGACTTCTGAGCCTCTACGCAGCAATCAAACATTTCACATCTTCGCCCCGCCGACCCGCCGAGCAGCGCCGTGGGACGCAGTATCCGAAGCGCTGGTTAGGCCTCTACATCGTGTCTGCAGCCGCAAGCCTCTATACGCTCTACTATGCTGCATTTGCGCTGCTCGCCATCAACGCGAGCGCGTTCCTGGCGCCCTTTGCAAACCGCACGACGAGCGAAAGGCGCAGCCGCCTGACCGGCTGGCTTGTCGGCCAACTTGCCGTCCTGCTCCTCTTTCTGCCCTGGTTGCCCTATGCGATCCGTCAGGTCATCGAACCGCCCGTGCCGGTCTGGCGCACGCATTGGCTGAACCTCGCCGCCGCCGCAACGGATCTTGCGCAAGCCTTCGCCGCCCTGCTCATCGGTCAGAGCGTCCCTTCTCGCCACGCTTGGTTTTGGGCAATTGTGGCCGGATTGCTATGTATTGCTTATTCTCGCTATGCGAAATCAGGCGCATACAGCGCGCAGCGCGCAGCCATCTGGCTTGTTTCCTACCTGATTGTCCCGCTTGGCGTTATCTTCCTCATTAGCGTTGCTGCCACCCCCATCTACCACGTTCGCTATCTCGCCATCTACGCCCCGGCTTTCTCTATCGTCGCTGCCGGCGCACTGCTCTACATGCGTAAACATGGCGCAGCATTGCCTGCACTGGTCGCCGGCTTGATCGTGATTGGGTGCGTATACAGTCTGTCTCGCTTCTGGACCCATCCCGACTATGCTGCCGATGACCATCGCGGCGCCGTCCATCAGCTCGCCGCCGCCTGGCGTCCCGGAGATGTGATCCTCGTCAACGCGGGGTGGGTCTATACCGCTGTCGAAACATACTGGCCGCGCCAACTTGAAGGCCCGGACGCGGCAAGACCCGCGCCGCTTGCAGAGCGAATTCGTCTACCCGCTGTGTCGCAAGCGACAAGCGCAGCCGGGGCTGTCCCGCTGCTCGTGACCGGCTCCGTCGACGGGCCGCCGTCACTCGGCTGGGCGATGCCCGAATCCGACTTTTTCCCCATGAGCAGCGCAGAAGCTGCGGACGCGCTCGCCTCGCTGAATGAAAGCGGACAACGCATCTGGCACTATCGCCTCTACGACACCGTGAGCGACCCGGAAGGCGAACTGCGCGCCTGGCTCGCCGCCAACATGCGCCTCGTCGACTCGCATCCCTTTAGCGGCCGCGATTATCTGCGCGTGGAATTGTACGAACCCTCCGCCCCGCCCGCCGGCAATCTGCCGGGATCCTCTGATGCGCTGGCTCTCTACGGGAAATCCCTGGTTCTTATCAACGCGCCGGTCCCTGAAAGTTCTCCAGCCGGAGAAACCGTCTACGTTCCCCTGGCCTTAGGCGGCGATCCGGCAGGCGCGCATCCGGACGCAACGCTCGCCGCAAGCCTGCGCCTAGTCGACGAGACCGGCACGCTTTGGGCGCAGCACGATCAACCCATAACAGACATGCCGGAACGAAAAACCGGCGCTCGCGTTGTTGAAACGCTTGCCCTGCCGGTTCCCGCAGCCACGCCGCCGGGCGACTACGCTCTTGAGTTAATAATCTATCGGCTAGATACGTTAGCTCCGCTTGCCGCCGTTGTTCCGGGCGACGCGCCGGGAGCGGTTGAGCCACAGCACAGTTTGAAATTGGGGACGACGCGGATCGATCTGCCCTTGTCCCTGCCGCAAGCGAACCGATGGCCTCTGGCCATATTCGACTATCTTGAACTGATTTGCGGGGAGATCTCAGCAGATTCTGCCGCGCCGGGGCAGTCGATCACGCTCGATCTTGTCTGGCGCCCTCGACCCAACGACTACACCGATGACTATGCCGCACGCATTACACTCATGAACGCACGCGACGACATCATCCAGGCCTGGACTCAACCTCTTGGCGGCGCCGGCTATCCAAGCGGCGGTTGGCCTTTTGGTTATGCCGTGCGCGATCTGCATTCACTCCAACTTGCCCAAGACTTGCCGGCAGGGGTCTATACGCTGGCGCTATCCGTAGAGCGCATCGCAGATGGCCTGCACATCCCGGCAAAGTCTAGCTGGTCGCCCTTTTCGCGCCCCGCGGTCAAGCTGGGCGCGATCACCGTTGAGCCTGCCGCGCGTTGATCAGCGGTTGACCAAAGGCATGTAGATGGTCGATTCCACACAGAAAGCCACAACCGGCGCTCTGCTTATCTCCTGCGTATCGGAAATTACGCCGCGTGCCGCCAGAGTCGTCTCCGCCTTGGAGTCAACCGGCCCAGGCGTAATCGTAAGCGTCGCGCTACCCGGCACAACTCCAGACCGCGGATCGATGCTTGCCCATGCCGGATCGTCCGCCAGGCGCAGCGTATAGCCTGTGCCTGACGTCCCATCGATAGTGACCTGAATCTGAACCGCGCTCGCGCCGTCGCTGCAATCGCGCAGAGGGAGGACAAGCTCTGAGGGACGGATGACCAATCCGTCGCGTACAGTCAGCGATAGGTCCACCGTAATCGGCGTGTTGACTACCGCTTCATTGCTCGAATTAATCAATAGTCGATCGGTGTATTCACCAGCAGCCAAACCAACGGCATCAAAAACAACGCCCAGCACCGCCGGCGTGCGCAAAGAGGAGGCCGTCCACTTCACCCACTCAGCGCCGCCTTCCACTTCCACAGAAAACGGAAATGACCGGTCATTCACCGCGTCGCTCAACGCTACGCTGTGTTCAGCGCTCAAACCGCCCGTGGGCAGCGCATCGCTAATCCTGTTGGGAGAAGCGGCAAAACGTGACGCCTCCGCAAGCCCGTTGGCATCCAGATTGCCGGATCGAATCAGCGCAGAATTGGTCGAGACATCGACATCAACCTTTTCCGCTGACCTCTCCGGTTCGGTGTAAATGCGTATCCGGCTATCGCGCATGATTGCGATCTCGTCACGCCCATCGCCGTCAAAGTCGCCGCCGATGCCTGTCAGATAGCCATTGTCGCCATCAAGAGGGAGTTCCCCTAGGCCAATCGTATCGTTGCCGTTATCCCGTATAAACAAACGCGGCCGCGTGCCGACCTCGGCTGGTACGCGACGCAACACAACAACCTCGTCATCGTTGTTGCCCGATATATCCGCAAACCAAACCGCGTCGGGCGGCGGGTCATTGTATTCGGAATAGGCATCCGTCCAGTTTGCATCTGCATACTGAAGCACGATGAGCGACGCACTCCAAAGTTTCGTCTCGCGCACGGCTGCAAGCTCCGGATCGCCGCCTTCGATGTACTGGCCGATCGCGCCGTCTACCCAGTCCAGTCCGCCAAATGAGCGATACAAAATTCTATCCAGCGTGCCGTTCATGATGGCGAAGACGCTCAACGAACCGCCTATACGGTTGATCACCGCTATCTCGTCCGCGCCTGTGCCGTTCAGGTTGCCTGCCTCCAGCCAAGTGGCTAGACTGCCAGCATCAAACGTGAGCAGCGGCGTCCAACTCCGTCCATCCGGCCGCGCGTCCTCAGCCATGAGAATCACGTACCGATACGGATCATCCGGCTGTACGCCTTCTTCCAGCGGGCGCGTGTACAGCAGGGCGATCTCGTCCCCCGGTCTATCCAACGCAAAATTGCCGGCGCCGACGACGAGCGGCTCTCCCGGCAACTCGACGTTGTACAGCTCGACCCAGGGGATGTGATTTATCACGCCGTCAGCGCGACGGGAGGAAACGCCCTCCGCCACCGGGTCGAATACGGCCAAGCGGTTGGCGCCGCTATTCACGCCAACCGCCACGATTTCCATATCGCCATCGGCGTTGAAGTCGCCCAACGCGAAGTAGCGCCAACCGCCCGTAGGCGATGCCCACGCCACGCTTGGGTTGCCGTCCGGGGTCTGCGGGTCCAGCACGCGGATCACGCCGTCCGGATCGAGATAGACCAACTCGTCTTCGGAATTGGCGACGCCAGTTGCGGCGTAGGCGACCGGCGCGCCGAGTCCGCCGGCCAATGCGCCGGCTACTAGGAGCGCCAGGCATAGACAGAGGTGCGCTGCACAGCGCGCCTTTGTCATCGCCTGGCTTGCCGCTCGTCCTCGCACGCCGTTCGACATTAAGCCTTGCCTAACACCGCAGCCAACAAAGCCATCCGGATATACATGCCATTGCGCATCTGCCGGAAATACGCAGCGCGCGGGTCCGCGTCAACCGCATAGCTGATTTCGTTGACGCGCGGCAGCGGGTGCATGACGATCATACGCTCCTTAGCCCTCGCCATCAGTTCTTCATCCACCACATACTGGTCCTTCATCCGGTCGTATTCCGCCATGTCGCTGAATCGCTCTTTTTGGACGCGCGTCACGTACAACACGTCCGCGTCCTCGATCACGCCGTGGGCGTCCTCCTGGACGCTAAAGCGATGACCGCCGGCGCGCACCACATCCAGCACATCCTCCGGCATGCACAGTATGTCGGGGCTCACAAATACAAACTCCACGTCATAGTTCACCAACAGCTTCGTCAGGCTATGCACCGTGCGGCCGTACTTGAGGTCGCCGACCATCGCTACCTTCAAGCCGTCCACCTTGCCGAGCTCTTCCAAAATCGTGAAATGATCCAGCAAAGCCTGCGTAGGGTGTTCGCCGACGCCGTCGCCTGCGTTGATGACAGGCTTTTTAGCGTAGCGTGCCGCCGTGGCTGCTGCGCCAACTTCCGGATGGCGCAACACAATAACGTCGGCATAGCTTTCCAGGGTCCGCACCGTATCGGGCAGACTCTCGCCCTTCGTCACCGAGCTGTATTGGACATTGTTGATCGGGATCACCTGCCCGCCCAGACGCAACATGGCAGCCATAAAACTCGAACTGGTACGCGTGCTGGGTTCGTAGAATAGATTTGCCAGAATTTTCCCCTGCAACAGATCCGCACTGCCAAAACGCTCCACCAGCACCCGCATCTCGTGCGCTACGCCGAAAATATAGTCGAGCTTGTCGCGATTGAACTGGCTGACGCTGATGATATCCTGACCATAAAAGCCGTTGTCCGCATGGTCCGACGGCAGCTTGCCAATGTCCTTGATTTGCATCTGTGTCTCCCGGTAAAATGCCCGGCGCGCCGGGCGAAGCGAAAAAAGAACACGCAACATCGGGCGGCGCAACAGGCGCGCCCGCAAAAAAGGCCGGCTATCTTCCTGAAGCCGGCCTTTCTTTTACTCAGACGATCTAGCTTGAAACAGCAACTCCCCGTCACCTGGCGATGCGATAACCTGCCCCCCTTCCAGCGCAACCTTGCCTCGCAGCACAACGCGCTCCACGCGCCCTACAACGGTCCGCCCGGCAAACGGCGTCCAACCGCATTTGCTCCTCACAGCGCTGTTTGTCAGTTCGAATCGGGTATCTACGTCCACTTCGACATAGGTATCGGGCTGCTCCGGCAAGCCGAAAATCCGCCGCGGCGCGACAACACAGCGAGCGATTATATCCTCGACGCTGAGACGTCCCTCGTCCGCCGCTGTCAGCAGAAGCGGCAACATCGTTTCCACCCCCGGCACGCCTGGCGGCGGCGACTCCGCCGGTTCAGTCACGCCTTTATCGGCTAGCGTATGCGGCGCATGATCGGTGGCAAACACGTCAATCGCATCCAAATGCTGCCACAGCGCCGTCACGTCGTCCGGCGTTCCCAACTTTGGCCGCATATCGCCCAGCGCTCCCAACCGGGGCAAGTCCTCTTGGCTGAGAAACAGATGATGCGGCGTCGCCTCGAAAGTCACGCGCCGGCCGCGCTCTTTCGCCCGAACCAGAAACTCCACCTCGCTGCGCCGGCTTACGTGCACCACATGCAAAGGAACATCATACAGATCCGCCAATTCCAAGCAGACCGGCAGCATCAGTTCCTCGGCGTGCACCGCCACCGGACCAATCCCGCGCGGGTTGTCCGCACTTCGATAGCCAAGCCGGTCGGCCGTCTCTGCCCAGGATCGGAAAAGCCGGTGCATCAGACCCAGGTCCTCGATGCGCAGGCTGCCGAACGTCTCGCTGACGTAAATTTTCAACCCGCACGCTTGCGCAGCGACCGGCAGGTAGGCGTCGCCCCAAGTCGTCGTAGCGCCTACATAGAGCCCGAGATCACAAACGATCTTTTGCGCAGCCAGCGCAGCCTTTTCCCGGAAATGCTCTGGCGTAGCCGTCGGCGGTTGGGTGTTGGGCATATCCAGCACGGTGGTTACGCCGCCCGCCAGCGCGGCAGCGGCGCCAGTGTAGAAGTCTTCTTTGCGCTCATAACCCGGCTCGCGCAGGTGTACGTGGACATCCGCCAATCCGGGAAGTCTGAGGGTGGGCATGCTATCGTCGAGTTCCTTCGGCCAAAATCGTAAGTTGTACGTCGCAGTTATATCGATCGCGCACCAAGTTCATCCAACGTATTCTACGCCGCGTGCGCGACCCAGCCAAATGCCCTGCGGGCGCAACACGCAGCCGGCCCCATTCCGTTATGCCCGCGTTCACTGCTACAATCATTGATTAGTGAAACAGGTCCACAAGAACGGTACAAGAGAGGAGACGCCAATGCAAACCGTCCGACGACCCAACCTGCCGGTCCGCATCGTCATCATCGGGCTGCTTGTAGTGCTGATCGCAGTATTCGTATTCAGCTTCTCAAGCCAGTTTTTCTACTTCCTGGAACGGGTGGAAGAGACCGAAGTCGGCGTCCAATTCGTCAGTGGGCGCATCAAGAACATTGTAGGCCCCGGCGTATACAGCGACGCCGGCCTGTTCGTCGAGATGAAGCGCGTGTCAAGCCAGGCTGTGGCCTTCTCTGTCACCGACGAGGAGCTGATCACGCGCGACAAGCAGCGCATCGGTCTAACCGTCACGGGCGACATTTTCAGGCCGGGTCTGATAGATGCGGACATCATCCAATCGCTGTGGGCGGAGTACAACCAGCTATACCTCAACGATGAGGCTGCGCAACGCCGCATCGAAGACCGCGCCCGCCAAGCCATGAAAGTATGCGTCGGCAACCGCAACTTCGACGACGCCGTGATTGGCACGGCCCGCGACGAGTTGCGCAACTGCATCGACGACGGCGTGAATGAACTCGCCGCCAACTTCGGCCTCCTCGTCGACAATGTCGCCGTGCCCGAAGTCTTCATCTCGCCGGACGTACAGGCCGGGTTGGATGCGATTGTGCGAAGCCGTCTGGAGACGGAAAAAGCCGCCCAAGACAAGCTCAAAGCCGATGCCGAAGCCGCCGCAGAGCAGGCGCGCCAAGAGGGTGAAATCCGCATCGCGCAGAGCCGGATGCAAGAGGAATCGCGCCAACAGCGCATCCTTGCCGAATTGGAACGGCAGAAGATCGAAGCGCAAAAAGCCGTGATCGAAGCGGAGCGCGCCAACGAACTGGCACGCGTCGAAGCGCAGCGCGCCATCATTGAGGCGGAGAAAGCCAACTCATTGCTCGCCGCCGAACGCGACCTGCAGATTGAGCAAGCTCGCGCCCTTGCCGCAGCCGAACAGGCGAAAGCAGAGGTCGCTATCGAACTGGCTTTCGCCGAAATGTACGCATTGAACCCAGGTTATCTCCAGCTTCAGATGGTCCAAGCCAATGCAGGAGCGCTAAACCTAAGCGACAAGATCATCTTCACGCCTGAAGGCACTGTGCCGACGCTGGTGCTGCCGGGCCCCGGCATCGTGCCCACCGTAGAAACCGGCGGCGCTCAACCGGCTGACGCCACACCGTGACAGCGCGCTGCTGCTGACTGTCGAATGCGCTGGTCGCCGGAAATCCGTGCAGCCGGCCTAAAAGCTGTCGATTACCCGTACCGCGAACAGCCTGGCATCAAGTTCAATATGTTCGGCCGTCAAACAAAGCGCTCGCAGCCAGTGAGCGCCGGGTTAATCGTCACCTGAGCCGGCGCTTTGCTGCGAGGCGCAACAAATTCCGCTTGCCTCTATCCTAGCTAGCGCCCGATTCCCGACTGCAGCAGCCGACGCACAGCAGTAACCACAGTGTCAAAGCATTGTTCGATCACGCAACAAAAGCGGAGGAGTTCGCGGGAACTCCTCCGCCCCTATTCTCGCCCCATGCCTAGGTTCAGTACACTTTCTGGCCGCCTGGCAATCCGCAACCAGCCGGGCGCTCAGTCGCCAAACAGCCAGCGCAGGAAATCATCCCAAGCGCTCTGTCCGTGTCGTCCTTCACCCGGCTCGACCTGCGGCGTTATAGGCGCTTCTTCCGTTGCTTCGTCCAGCGAGCTCGCCTCCGAAACTGGTGCGGGATAGGGCATCGGCTCCTCAGCAGAAGTGATGCGGATGGCCGTATTCTCCCCTGTCACAATCACCATCTCAGACGATACAGCCAGCATCGCGGCCATGCCCGGCTGCGCAGCAAGTTCAAAGTAGCGCTCACTGGCGAAGGCAACTTGCTCCAGACGCATCTCTTCTGTATACGCTGTATCCACCCACAGCTCCGCCGTCCGCCCGTCGGGCAGCGTCGTTTCGCCCTGCCTGACGAACGCCCTGCCTCCCGCGTAGCGCACCTCGGCGTTCTCTGCAACCACCGTGGCGCTCTGCATCTTGGCCCGTCCTTGACTGGCGGCGACTGCCTCCTCGCCGCTTGCAGGCGCAGCCGCAGCCTCGGCCGCACCCAGCATGACGGAATCGCGCGCCAGCGGCTCCATCGCGCGCGGCGCAGGCATCTCCGTCGCGCCGCGAACGCCCCCATCCTGAAGCGCAGTCGCCGGCTCCTCTACTAAGTACGCTGTATAGGGCGTCACAATCCCATACTGGAGGCTCAGATCCACTATGGCGTCTATCAGTTCGGGATTCGGCCCGGATCGACGTATTTCGTCGAGAAGGACGCCGACCTTGCGCGTTGCCCACAGCCGTGCGACAAACGGCTCCCCGCCCGCCTGCACCAGCTTCTGGCCGGCATATACAGTGCGCGTTTGCACACCGTTGACCTCGCCGGCCAACACCACGGCCGTCTCGGCGCCGGAGCGGTAGCGACCTGTCACCACAAGCTGCTCCCCTGCGAACAGGTCCGGCAGCGGGTGCGGGTAGAGTTCGCTGGGCGCAACGCCTTCGTCAAACGCAAGAGACACGCTGGTCAGCACCGGCGTCTGGATGGTATTGTAGAACGAACTGACAGCCTCGTCGATCGCCTCATCCGGGCGCACATAGCTGCTGCGCCCGCCCAGTTGCCGGCTAACTGCGTCCAGCAGGTCCGTATTGACATCGTACCCGACGCCGAACGTAAACAAGCGCAGAGTTCGTAGAGGCGGTCGATTCGATACGGCATTCTGCACGATCTTCGACGCGTTGGTCTCGCCCTGTGTCGGCAACCCGTCCGTCATGAACAGCACGTAGCCTGCGCCGGCATCTTCGGCTGGCTGGATCTGGAACTGAGCGAGCGCTTCCAGCAACGCCCTGTTTATATCCGTCGAGCCGGAAGCGGCCAAATCGTCAATCCAGGCGAGGGCGTCCGTCATAGTTTCAGGCGTCGCCTCTTGCAACGCTTCGCTCCACAGTCTGACTCCAGTACTGAAGGCGATGAGGTTGAAGCGGTCGCCTGGGTTTAGATGCTCGACGACATAGGCAATGGCGTCCTTCGCCTGACCAAGCTTCGCCCCCTCCATGGAACCGGAAACGTCGAGCACGAAGACTACGTCACGCCGAACCACGTCCGTTTCGACGACCTCGACCGTGGGCGCGACCAGCAGCATAAAGTAACCGTCCTCTCCGGCGGGCTTGTAACTGAGCAAGTTCACCCCCACCGACTGATCCGTCTCGCCGTAATAGAGCGTAAAAATTGGCGCCTGGCCGCGGGCTTCGCCCCCCGCATCCGTCGTATAGTCAACGGTTACAAGGTTCGCGTTCGTGCGTCGGATCGCCACATCATGTGAAGGGCTGTAGACCACGCGCAGCCCCTTTTCCGAGGTGAGTTCGACGTGCAACATGGTGCGCTCCGCCGGTTCACGCGCACCCGCCGCCCGCAACGGATAGGTAAAGCGATATAAGCCGTCCGCGCTATCTACCGCCTGGCTATAGGTAAGTTCGACCGTGCGCGTCTCGCCCGGCGGGATAGGGAAGACGCTCGTCTGGAACAAGCCTCGTCCTGCATATTCGAGTAAAGCCGGGTCGCGCAACTGCCGCACAATCGCCTCATACGCGCGGCGCGCCTGCTCTTGCGGCATCAACACGCCCTCCAACACTTGACCGTCCACCTTCATCACGAAATCGCCGACGGCGGCGTCCGCGGGCAGAGGAAACAAGTAGGTTCCCTCCGCCACTCGGCCCGAACGGTTTTGGAAGACTTGCGACACTTTCACATGCGCGATCGGTCCTTCAATGGTCACGTCGATGCGCTGTTCGTCGACCGTGACTCCTTCAATCCAGGCGATCGGCGGGCGCGGCGGCTCTATGATGATCTCTTGGGCCTGCGCTGGCAAAGGCAGCCACAACGCCCCTATCACCGCCAGGCTGACAATCAGACGAATGACACGCTCTATCGCTCGCATACTTCCTCCCTCGCACATGCTGGCCCTTGGCTTCCGGCTTCATGCCGGACCGCATTCTGTCCTTGGGACGGCTGGACAACCGCCAATGTTCCGTCCAAGTGCGAAGGGGCGTCTTATCTGTCTGGCAGCCGGAACGATGGCGGACGCGACAAACTTGACAACTGCCTGGACGCTACATATACTTCACACAATGTCGCCCATAGATCGGCGCGCGGCAGAGTTTTGCGGGTATGGTTCAATGGCAGAACGGATGCTTCCCAAGCATCAGATGCGGGTTCGATTCCCGCTACCCGCTCTGAAATTAGCGTCAGTCCAGCGTCAACCCATAACTCCATACCGATCCTTCATCGCGGGGCGGCGATAGCAGCGCCCCGTTTTTTGTTTTTCAAGCCAAGTCGTTGCGCGCAAGAGAATCCCATGAAGACCTTGACGACCGAGAGATTGACCCTGCGGCAGTGGAAGGAATCAGACCTGGACGATTTCTATGCCTACGCCAGAAATCCTAACATCGGCCCGAATGCAGGCTGGCAGCCGCATGCCGACAAGGCGCAGTCGCGGGAAATCCTGCGCTCGTTTATCCAACAAGATGATGTCTGGGCAATCGTGGACAATCGCACGCAGAGGGTTATCGGCTCATTAGGGCTGCACGCCGACAGGAAAAGGACCAATCACAAGACGAGGATGATGGGCTATGTATTGGCGGAGGAGTTCTGGGGCCAGGGTCTAATGACGGAAGCCGTCACACGAGTGTTAAAACATGCCTTCGAAGAACTGGAACTGGATCTGGTCTCGGTGTATCACTACCCGTTTAACCGGCGCTCGCGGCGCGTCATCGAGAAATGCGGTTTCAAATACGAAGGTACGCTGCGACTATCCTGCGTGCTCTTCGACGGCAGCATCCATGACGATGTCTGCCATTCCATGACGCGGGAAGACTATTTCACTGGCAAGGCTTAGGCTTGACGGTAACCGCACAGCCGTAACTCGCCTCCGAATGAGCAGCCCTTCCTTTCGCCGGCTATGAGTGTGGCCCGCCGTTGTGTGAGACGGAAGCCGCGGCTACGCTTTCCGCTCCGTTTGCCCCATTATTCCCGGCATATTGCAAAGCGCGCAACACACCGGCCTTTTCCGGAGCCTTGTTAACTCTGCGCCTCAACTCGTGCAGCAGCATCGCCGTGCGGCGACCGCTATCGGGCAGCGACAGACGCAAGCTATAAGCTTGATTGAGCAGTTGTTCCGCCTCCACAAAAGATTGCTTCTGCATCAACAGCGCGCCCAGGTTCGCCATCAGAATAGCGGAGTGCGGTTCTGCGGCCAACCGCTGGCGCAGCCGCTTTTCACGCGCATCGGTCAGCGAATTGCCCTGCAACATAAATCCGAGGTCAAACACGATTTCCGGCAGAATTTCCGGCTCATACCGCTCGGCGCGGTGACGCACAATACAGCGCGTGCGCGGCACGATCAGATCCATCTCTCTCACCACGCGCACATTCAATTCCGCCTGCTCAAACGGATCTTTCAGATGGATCTCTATCGTCTCGCCTCGGTCGACGACTGCGTTCAGCAGTTCCTCCTCGTCGCCCGCCTGCAACGAGAGTACAAGTACGGGTTGCGGCCCGCGGTTCTGTACACGCAAAACGCCGTCGGCGACGCTAGTCTCCAGCCCCCTGGCATGACCGTTTCCGCCTTCGCGAATGGCATGGGACTGCTTCTGCGGGTACTGAACATCAAGCAAAGTCACAAAATCGGGTGAATAGGCCTTGAGGACGCCGACATGCTCATGCACCTCGCCGTCCTCCGCGATCTCCACGACCACCTTCTGCCCGATCAACCGTTCCAGCAGGGGATCGAACGCCTTCCCAACTGAACCGATCATCGTCGCCCCCAACTGGCGAAGCTGTTTCTCTCCAGTATCGTTGATATACCGCCCGGCCGGTTTGCGCAAGCTGCCGACAATGGCGCCGAGCGCCTCGACGAGCGAGTCCCCGGCCAGAGAAAAGAAGTGTTGCGCCCCGCGCCACATACGCACTATTACGGACGGGTGCGCAGATCGCTGAATATCCTTTTCGCGCCGCAGTTTATCTCTCTCGTCCAAATCGTCGGCATAGCGATACAACGCCTGTATATCCGCAAACTCGTCCGCGTAAAGAACGTAACTCGACTCCACGTGGTTTGCATCCTGAACCGCGTCGCGATACCGAAGCTCTAGACCGGTCGACTCAAGCTCCATTACGCCCCAGATGACCTTGCCGCTACTGCGCTCAAGCGTGACATGATAGCCCTCGAAGCATTTCAGACACACATCCCGCCTGTTGGTGCGCACAAAGGCCAAGACGAGCGACACGCCGACGATCAAGCCGATCGTGGCCAGCAGCGTCACATCGAAGACTTGCGAGAACCAGCTCATTCCTGACGTTCCCCTCCATCGTCCGGCTTCAGCGGCTCGATGCAACCTTCTCCTTCGTTCAGCGCGTTGTTCACATAGGTAGAAACCGGAACCGCGCTCATCTCCTCAGCCGGATATGGGCGCAGCAAATGCATGAGTTCGTCCTGCTCGCGCGGTGAGGCGTCGCTGCCGTCGCCTAACCACAGATCGTAATCACGCGGGTCGAGGATGACAGGCATGCGGTTGTGGATCGGCTCCAATAGCTCGTTGGCCTCGGTCGTCAGCAGCGTACAGGAGTCGATCTCCGAACCGTCAGCGCCGACCCAACTTTCCCACAACGCTGCGATTGCAAACGGCTCGCCGTCCCGCAGAGTAATGTACATCGGCTGCTTGCGCCGCCCAATCTTCTGCCACTCATAGAAGCCATCGGCCGGGGCCAGACAACGCCGCCGCCGAAACGCGGCGCGAAAAGACGGCTTCTCCGCCGCCGTCTCTGATCTGGCGTTGATCAAGCGCGCCCCGATTGACGGATCCTTTGACCAAGAAGGGATCAGCCCCCAATGGACCAGCGCCCATTCTCGCTCTTTGCTATGAAGGCCCAACCGTACGATCGCCGCCGGCTGCGTCGGCGCTATGTTATAGCGCGGCGCAAGGATCGGCGGCTCCGCAAGGCCAAACAACTCCGCCAAAACGCTCGGATCCGTATGGAGTGTATATCGTCCGCACATGCGCGCCATTCTAGCACAACTCAATCTCGCTATCCACCTCGTTTTTTTGCTTCTCAAGGAGGTTCGCACACAGACAGCATCGTTTCGATGCCTATCGCAACGCTCCTAATAGATGGCACTCACCCGATCGCCGCCCATCACCCTATCCGAGAGCGGCGCTGCGCCTCCGTCGTCGGTCATGTGATATACTTACTGCCGGTCGGTCTCAGACGGCGGCTGGACGCGACTCCGCACACATGGGCAATACACACACGGACAATAATTGTGCGGATGGACGGATGGATATATGCGGGCGGCATCTCCTTAAACAGGCAACGCCATGAACGCAGACAACTTTGACCATAACAGACGGATTCTCGCATGGCCCTAGAGCGCAGCCCGGCAACCCTGCCGCGAACACACCTCCCCCACGGGGTTGCCGACTATTTTTGGATAGAAGCGCGCGAACGTCGCTTGCTCGAGGCGAGACTTCTTGACCTCTTCCGGTCTTGGGGTTACGGCGACGTCATCCCGCCCATGTTCGAGTACGCCGAAACCTACCATGCCCGCGCCGGCAGCGAGCTGGAATCCGAAATCTACCGTTTCCTCGACCGAGACGGCAGCACCCTGGCGTTGCGCGCCGACATGACGATCCCGGTCGCCCGGCTCGTCGCCACGCGCCTGCACGATTACGCCATGCCCCAACGCTTTTGTTACGCCGGCAGCGTATTTCGCTATACTGAACCGCAGGCCGGCCTCCAGCGCGAGTTCGCTCAGGCGGGCATCGAACTCATCGGCAGCCGCAGCCCCCAAGCCGATGCCGAAGTGATGGCCTTAACTGCTCGCGCCCTTCAAACTGCCGGCATTTCGCAATTCCGGTTGGTCGTTGGGCAAATGCAATTTTTCAACGGCCTTCTCGAAGCGCTAGACCTTTCTCCGGATCGGAGCCGCGCCCTGCAGCACGCCATCGACCGCAACAGCCACGCCGACCTGCTTGAGTTTCTGCGCAGCGTCCCCCTGCCGGATGCGCACCGCCGCGCCGTAGAGGAAACGCCCCTCCTCAGCGGTCCCGACGTAGACGCCGTGATCAATCGCGCCGAACGAATCTGCCTGAATGCGGCCATGCACAACGCCCTCGGCAACCTGCGCGTCGCGGCGGATAATCTCGACGCCTATGGCGAGGCGGGACGTCTGTACATAGACCTGACCGAGATCCACAACCTGGGCTACTACACGGGAATCACCTTCGAAGCTCTTGCGCCAGAGTTGGGCTTTGCCGTCGCTGGCGGCGGTCGCTACGATAACCTCGTCGCCACATTCGGCGCAGATCAACCCGCAGTCGGCGCCGCCCTTACCAGCGAACGGTTGCTGCTCGCCCGCCGCCGCTCCCAATCGGATCGCGCGACCGCCCATCCGGCCTCATCCGATATACTATTCGGCGCCGGCGCAAAACCGGAATCATTGAAGGCCATCATGCAGATCGTGCAGGATTGGCGTTCACGCGGGCTGTCCGTCGCGGTCGATGTCGATGAACTCGCCGTAGATGCGCTGCTCGAACTTGGCGGCAGAATCGGCGTACGGTACTGCATCCGCTGGACGGGTGACGGCGCTGAAGTGACGGCAATGGATCAGCCCGACACCGCCTCACGCATTGTGCCCGCCGGCCAAATGGCTCAACTTGCTACGGAAATACTGAATGCTATCTCATCCGCCCACTGATACGGCCCGGCAGTCGCCTGCGCCCGTCGATAATCAGACACAGACCCTTACGATCGCCCTTGCCAAAGGGCGGCTGACTGAACAAACGCTCATCTGGCTGGACCGAGCCGGGTTGCCCAAACCTGTCGATGATGCCGGTCGCAAACTCGTCATCTCAAGCGCAGACGGTTCGATGCGCTTCATTATGGCGAAACCGTCCGATGTGCCCATTTATGTCGAATACGGCGCGGCTGACCTGGGCATCTGCGGCCTGGATGTCCTGCGCGAAGGCGCACGCAGCGTATATGAACCGCTCTTGCTTCCCTTCGGCCATTGCCGGCTGAGCCTGGCCGGCCCCGCCGATCGCCCCGACATCCCCCTGCGCTACGACAGCCAGCCGCGCGTGGCCACAACCTTTCCGCGCCTCACCGCCGAGTTCTTTCGCACGCGCGGCATCAACGCCGAGATCATTTCCCTCAAAGGTTCCGTTGAGCTTGGCCCGCTGGTTGGTCTGGCGGATTTGATCGTGGACCTGGTAGACACCGGCAGCACCTTGCGCGCCAACGGACTCGTCGAACTGCGCGTCATCATGCATAGCCAAGCCATTCTCATCTCCAATCGCGCCGCCTACCGGCTCAAGTCCGAAGCTGTTCAACAAGTCATCCGGTCGCTGCGCACCGCCATCGACCGCCACCAGAATGAGCAGATTGCCCCATGACAGACATTATCGAATCCGCCGTCATCCAGGGAGTCAAGCTCGTCCGGCTGTCCGTCTTTGCCGACGAACGCGGCCAGTTTATGGAGTTGTTTCGCAAGGACTGGTTTCCCGAACGGGCGTGGGACATCGTTCAGAGCAACCGCAGCGACAGCAAAGCCGGCGTGTTGCGCGGCCTTCATTATCACCGCCGCCAGGTGGACTATTGGCATGCGCCGCGCGGCCGGATCCGCGTCGGCCTGGCCGACCTGCGCCAATCGTCGCCTACCCGCGGCGCTGTCGAGACAATCGAACTGGACCAAGACAATCCCCGCGGCCTGTTCATACCCGTTGGCGTAGCGCACGGCTTCTATGCCATCACCAACGCCACGCTGACCTACATCGTTGACAACTACTACAACGGACACGACGAGCTGGGCGTCGCCTGGGACGACCCGACCTTGCAGATCGCCTGGGGCGTCGACAAGCCCGTTCTGTCGCAACGCGACCTTGCCAACCCGCGTTTACTCGACATCCCGCCCGGTGCGCTGCCGGATTAATGCACCGGCTCATGCGGTGCTTGCCCCCATCCCAATGCCATCAAACCAATATCCGTATCTTGTACCCACAATACGCCAACCCACGGCCAATCGATTGAATAGGAGTGTGACCAGTGTCTGAGGCAATTCGCTTTGGCGTAATCGGCGGAAGCGGCGTCTACCGGATGGAGGCGCTTGACGATATAGAAGAGATCACGCTCGACACGCCGTTCGGCGCCCCGTCGGACAGCTATGTAGTCGGCAAAATCCACGGGCAGCGCGTTGCGTTCCTCGCGCGCCACGGTCGCGGCCACCGCATCAGCCCGACCAGGTTGAACCAGCGCGCCAACATCTACGGCTTCAAGATGCTCGGCGTTGAATACCTTATCAGCGTCAGCGCCTGCGGAAGTCTTCAAGAGCAGTACGAACCCGGCCACATCGTCGTGCCGGATCAGTTGTTCGACCGGACCAATGCCCGAGCCCTATCCTTCTTCGACGATCCGGCTGCCGGCACAGATGGTCTCGTCATCCATATCAGCCTGGCTGAGCCTTTCTGCGCATTCCTCAGCGAAATCTGTTTCGAAGCCGCCCGTCAAACAGGTAATCCGGTTCACAAGGGGGGAGGCTTCGTCACCATCGAAGGACCGCGCTTCAGCACCAAAGCAGAAAGCGAGGTGTTCCGTAGCTGGGGCATGGACATCATCGGCATGACGACCACGCCCGAAGCCCAGTTGGCAAGAGAAGCCGAGATGAGCTATGCCGTGATGGCCCACGTGACCGACTACGACGTATGGCACGAAACTGAGGAAGCGGTGACAGTCGAGGCTGTGATCCGCGTGCTGATGCACAACACCGAAGTCGCCAAGCGGGCCGTCTCGAACGCCATCCGTGCATTGGCCGACGCCGGGCCCAGCCCCTATTCGGACGCGCTCAAGGACGCCATTATCACGGATCGCCGGTTTGTGCCGGATGCAACCGTCAACAATCTACGCCACATCGTCGGCAAGTACTTCAATCGCGCCGGCGCCTAAGGCCTTGCCTCGACCCGGATCGCGACAATCCGAACGCGCCCACGTTGTTCGCAATCGTCGGGCGGCATCGTTTTTTGCACATCAGCGCCCGAACATATATACTGTTCAGGTTGACACATTAGGACGGAAGTCAAGGAGCACTGGACATGGCGAAAAAAGGACCTCGAGTACTCGTCAAAATGCGCAGCACTGAAAGCTCGCATATGTACCTGACCGAAAAGAACCGGCGCAATGATTCGGCGCGGCTCGAACTGCGCAAATACGATCCGGTTGTGCGCCGTCATGTAATCTACCGCGAGACGAAGTAGTCGACTGCGTTCGTCTTCACGGACAAATCACCGTCTATATGTTAGGCGCAGGGGCAGCCCTGCGCCTGCTTTGTGCGCGCCCGTACTGGGCTTGCCGCGAAGGGAACATAACGATCGTAGGCGACGTCTATATGATTCGTACGAGATTCGTGCGGCAAAGGTACGGGAGTTGATTCCCGCCGACGCCCAACTAGGTGTATGATGGAAGTTGGCCTGCCGAATCGCCTGCGAACAGCGTATCGGGTGAAATGCAACAGTCGACAGACACAAAGCCCGGCAGCCTAGCATGCTCTTGCACCCTGGGTTGCGAAACGCTCATATTCGGTGATGCGCCTGGAGCCGCAGGTTGTTGAAGCAGCAATTCGCTGTCAACTCAAGGCGCATACCAAGGATGTATATGCTATGAACAGGTCTGTATTAGGTACCATAGTGGCGGCGACGTCGGTCTTCTGCGCTGTGCTGGCGACGTTCTCCGCAGCCGCCGCAGAGACGCCGGACAAGATCGGCCCCGTGGCGTACGCCTTGCCGGCAGACACGGCGCAGGAAGCGCCAAACACCCCTAATCCCTCTGTTGCAGCTACTCCCACCATGACGGCGGCTTCCATCTCAGCCCCCATCGGCCTGATCAGCCCGACCGTTGCGGCGACCTCTTCCGTCGAACCGACCGGGGCAGATGTCGATGCCAGCGAACCTTTGAGCGGTACGATCATTGCCAATCGCACGGACTATACTGCACGCTATTTTGTTGAAGGAGAAATGGCCCTGCTTGAACCGCTGCGGTCCACCGGCCTTCAACTCCCGCGAGTTAGCGCTGTCCTAAATCTTTATTCCTGCGACGCCTCGGCGCCAGAATCCGATGACGGCTGCTATTGGGATCCATATCTACTGCAGCGCGACGGCTTCTACGAAATCTACGACGCCTCTCAATTAGAGAACTTGCCTCGCCTCATGTTACGCGAAGCCGACGCACCGCCGCAAGACCAGGTCTGGGTGCAAAATCGGACGGGCCGGCAAGAGACGGTCGTCTACAAAGACTCGACCTATGAGGTCTCCGCCGGCGCAGTCGAGCAGTTTGAGGTTGCCGCAGACGTTCCGGCGATCCTGTACGTGCGCAGTTGCCTGACGCAGAACGCCGACACGGTGTGCGAATGGTCGCCGCTCACGCTGGACAGCGGCGGCTACTTTGCCATGGTCGAGATATCTACGCCGGGGGCTGCCGCGGGCAGCCGCATCACCACTATCGACCTGCGTCCCGTTGTCGATGCCGGCGGAGAGTACATTGCGCCTGCTCCGGAGGTCGTCTGCCAGGCGCAGGTGCCGGCCATTAACGTGCGCAGCGGGCCTGGCCTCCAATACGAGATCATCGGAAAAGTGCGTGAACAAGCGGGAGAACCGGGTCGCGTAGTCGTTGTCGGTCGCAGCGTAGACCGCCAGTGGTTTGCGGTGGCGGACTCCGTTGCGCCGGACGGATGGGTGACTGCCAGCCCCAGTTTCATCCTATGCACCGGCGACGCCGATCAATTGCCCATTGTCGAGTTCTCTGGCGGAACCCTTGCCGCAACGCCAACGCCCGCTCCCGTCGCCCAGACGCCTCAAAACGTCGATCAGGAAGAGGCGGAGCAGGCGACGGACGCCCCGCCCGCCGCCGCAGACGCTGCGCAAGACGAACAACCCGTTGCATCGGATGCTCAGCCGGAAGCAGGGATTCCGGAGGGGCTGGCGATGCTCGTCGTCAACAATGGCTTCCAGTTCGACATGCGCTTCACCATCGACCAGCAGTACCGTCCCATAGAAGGGCCCAGCGAGTTCGATCTGCTGCCTGGCGAATCAGTTTCTATCCTAGTCTTTCCCGGACAGATCGCCTTTACCGCCAGCAGCCCTTGGAACGGACTCTCCGGCAACTCGGACCTTAACGTCGCCGGCGACCAGTCCATCACGCTATGGCTGCGTTTCGAGCCGGACGAAGGCGATTCAGGAGAGTGGAATCTCGCTTGGGAATAGCCTGATGCCGCTTTCTACCTAAACGACGCGTCCGCCCAAAGCATCGCTCGTCCAAATCACATACGACAAAGGGGCAGTCTTGCTGAGACGGCCCCTTTTGCTAACCAATCTTGGTTTGTTAACGCGTTCTCGGATAATAGCCCGCCTATCATCCGCCCTCTAAGCGATAGCGCACATACAACTCTCGCGTGTTTTCCTCGCTCGATAGCTGAAACGTCGCCGGCGGACCGGCCGGATTACCGTCAGCATCTACCAGCTGCACTACCCAATCGCCGGCCTGCGTCTCCACGAAAATCGCCGTGAGGTTTGTAAAGCGGCTGTAAGGGCCTGGCGCATCGCGTGTCACCCGCGGCAACCCGCCGGTCGACTCCTGGTCTACTGCCAGCTCAGCCCCGTTGTGCCGGACGCTCAGGCTATACCCCTCCAAACCGAACTCTGTGGGCGAATAGATATACGCATAGATGCGCACCACGTTCGGAGCCAACGATTCTGTAGGGAACTTCTGCGCCGCCTCCAGGTCGAAACGATATTCCGGCGGAGGCGTTGGCGTCGGCTCGATGGTGGGCGTAGCCGTCGGCTCCGGCGTGTACGTAGGCGTAACGGTCGGCGTTATAGTCGGCGTGCTGGTAGGCGGCTCCGGCGTAGCCGTCGGCGGGGACTGGGGCGTAGCCGTCGGCGGAGGCGCAACCGGCTCTGCTGGACTTGCCGCGACCGCGGTCTCGGCCGCGGCCGGCTCGGATCCCGCCGGGACGACAACTAGGATTGGCGTAGGCGTAAAGGTCGGCACAGGCGTCCGCGTCGGCTCCCCGCGCCCAAAAATGCCGCAGCCGGTCAACAACATCACGACCGCAGTTAGCGCCATAGACCGGAAGACCGCCGCGTACGCCAACCTATGCGCCGCCCACGAGTCGCCGCAGTACACTACTGCCCGCCCGATGAACTGCGGGCCGGCAACTGAGTCACCCATCATATAGAAAACCGCCGTCTTGACACATGCGCCTATGGTATCCCATGTCCAATTGCGCAGCAAATGGACGCCTGCTGATAGGGATGCCTATGCCACTTAACGTCTGTCGCTCCTGATCGTTCCCCTCTCCTCTGTATTCCTGGTACGCAGAAGTACGCTTCCCTTGCCTTCAATCCCCGCATCTATCGTGATAGAATGAAAATCCATACTTGATGAAAAAACCGTCGCCGTCTTCACAATGCCGGTCAAAAGCACGGTTCAACGATCAGTTCAACGATCAAAGGAGCGCTAAAAATGGCTCGGATCATCGATGCCCACATTCACTATGGCGACGACGCGCCGCAACTGCTCGCGTTGCTCGACAAACTTGATGTGATGCTGCTCAACATCAGTCTCGTCGCGGATCCGGCAAAGGACTGGCGCGCCCAGGCCGATCTCTACGCCGACCTTCATCGTCGCTTTCCGCAGCGGTTTGCCTGGTGCACGACGTTCGATCTGCCCGACTTCGACGATCCCAAGTACGCCGAGCGCGCCATCGCCGGCCTAGAGCGCGATTTTGCAGACGGCGCCGCCGGCTGCAAGGTCTGGAAAAACGTCGGCATGGACGTCCGCAAACCGGACGGTTCGTTTGTCATGATCGACGACGCGATCTTTACGCCCATCTTCAACTTCATCGCCGAACGCGACAGCACCCTCCTCCTGCATATGGCTGAACCGTTGGCCTGTTGGCTGCCGCTCGACGAAAAGAGTCCGCATTACGGCTACTACAGCACCCATCCAGAATGGCACATGTACAACCGGCCTGATTTCCCCTCCCACGCCGAGATAATCGCCGCCCGCGATCGCCTGGTCGCCGCCCATCCAAATCTACGCATCGTTGCCGCACACCTGGCGAGCCTGGAGCATGACGTGGACCAAGTCGCCGCACGTCTCGACCGTTATCCGAATCTCGCCGTCGATATCTCAGCCCGCCTAGGCGACCTCGCCGTCCAAAACTCCGGCAAGGTTCGCGACTTTTTCCTCGCCTATCAGGACCGCATCCTCTTCGGCACCGACGTGGTCATGAGCGAGCGTCCCTCAACGATGCCGGACGAGAAATGCCAGGCCGCAATTGCAGACCTGGCGGACACCTACAAAATTCACTTTGCCTACCTGGAAACGGATGAGACGCTCTCGGTGCGCGGCATCGAGACCCAAGGCCTCAACCTGCCGGAGCCTGTACTGCGCAAAATCTACCGTACAAACGCGGAGCGCTGGTATCCAGCCCTAACATCAACTTAGGCTTGCGACAGGAAGACGCACACAGTCCACAAAGCCTTACGTCTCCACATATGCAATCGTCTGCGGGCCTTCGGGGATAACGCAGACGCGCGCGCCGGCTCCGTATTCTCGTCGCAACTCTTCCAAGGTCTGCCCGATGTCCCGGCACGGCTCAAACAGCGCCGTCCGTATCTGTTCGTCGGTCAGGCCATCGCTGTATACAAAGACACGCGCATGCAGTTGCACCAACGCCTGAATCTGCACCTGCCACTGATCCTGTGCGCCGAAGCCCGGTGCGCTGATCATGTCGAGCACGCCCTGCGGCGATCCTCCCCTAGCGAGCAACTGGGCATACAAGCCGTGATCCGGCACGCCATCCTGGCAGGCGCCGGCCAGGATGATCGCGCCGCCCTTGCGCACTATCTGCTGCGCCGCGCGCATTCCCTTTGTGCACTGGTATAGATTCTGATCGAGAGGATAGCCGCTGTTCGTCGTGATGGCGATGTCGAATGGTTCCGCCGCAGAGACCATGCTCTGCCGTCGCACAAACTCGATTCCGGCACGGTGCGCCGCCGTAAGCTCACCCGCAAAGATGCCGGTAATCTCCTGCTCCGCATTGAGCGCCACGTTCAACAGGAAAGTCGGCTCGGTTCGCAGCGCCACCTCCAGCATCTCCTCCCAGATTGGGTTGCCTTCAGTCACGCCCCAGGTGGCTTTGGGGTGACCAACCATGTGATAGCCGTGGTTGGACAACACGCTCTCAGCGCCCGCCAACGCCGGTATGACTGCCTTTGGGCCGCCGCTGAAGCCGGCGAACAAGTGCGGCTCAATGAACCCGGTCAGAATTTTGACGTCCGCCTCCAGGTAAGTGCGGTTGATGCGCACGGGATGGCCAAGCTTCGTCGTCCCCAGCGAGACCAATTCGTCGTCGTTCCGCCCGTCGTGCTGTATACAGCGGTACTTGTCCACGATGGCGTCGCCTAGCATTTGGCGAAGCTCGGCTTCGGTCTGCGGGCGGTGCGTACCCAATGCATTAATCAGCACGATATCCTCGCTGCGCACGCCCGCATCCTCTAACTCGGCAATGATCACCGGCAAGATGCGGTCGTTCGGCGTCGCCCGCGTGATGTCGCTGTGAACAATTACAACCCGGTTCCCCGGCTTCACGCATTCCGCCAACGGGCGCGAACCGATAGGCCGGCGCAGCGCCTGGCGCAACGCCTCCGCCTCATCCGGGACTCCAGGCAAATGCTGCGACCGGATCAGGGTCACATCATCCGGCAGATCAACCGCCAACCCCGTCTTACCGTATGCAAGCCGCACCTTCATGCCGCCATCCCCTTCTTCTGTCGACGAACCCTGTTCTGCTTCAACCCCTAAGTGGCGCCCAGCCACAAACCGCCTCAACCAGTCTCAGCGAACCCGTGATGGATACTCCGGCACGCCTTGGATGCCAGGTTGCAGCCGATAGAGCGCACCTGCACCTGGCCCGTCCTCGGCTTTGTTGTCGCCGCCTGCGGTCGTCACGTAGATATCCCCATAATCCGGCCCGCCGAAAGTCACGCTGGAGACCTTCTTCGCCGGAAACTCGACGCGCCGCTCCTCTGTGCCGTCCGGTCGATAGCGCACCAGGCACGAACCGCCCCATCGCGCCGACCAAACATAGCCTTCGGCATCCACAGTCATGCCGTCCGGCCCGCCCTCTTCTCCCGGCGCATCCACGAATACGCGTTGGTTGCTCAGGTCGCCCGTCGAACGGTCATAATCGAACAGATAAATCTTGCCTGCGCCTGTATCGGTGAAATAGAGTTGCTTGCCATCGGGCGTCAGGCCCATACCATTCGACACGCCGATCCCTTCCAACAGCAGCGTGAGCGTGCGGTCGGGGTCCAGCCGGTAGAGACGTCCCGCCCGGGTTGGCGTAGGCATCGTCCCACAGAAAACGCGGCCTTCGGGGTCGGCAAAGACATCGTTGAAGCGAGACTCCCGCTCGTCGGGTATCTCATCGAGGATCGTCGTCAATTCGCCATCGCGCCAGATCTTAATGGCGCCGCGTGCCATAAAGAGCAGCAGCGCGCCGTCGTCCTGAATTGTGAAGCCGCCGACAATCTCGCCCTGGTAGAATTGCTCATGGACGCCCGTCGCCGGGTCATAACGAAACATGCGCCCTGTAGCAATATCCGTCCAATACACGCGTTGCTCGCCGGGATGCCAGAGCGGTCCTTCGCCTACGACGCATTCATAATCTGCAATCATCTGTGGCTGCATGATCTACCTCTCAGGAGATGGTCGACTGCAACGGCAAAGCGCAGGCAGTCTGATTTGGGAATTCCGAGGGCATGTCCGGTTCGTGCACATAGGCGCAGCGCGGACGAGGCATACTGGTTGGCACTCTACCCGCAGCATCTCGTTTTGTCAATTGTACGGCCAATTGCATGGCAATCGTTATGACCCTGTGCGCCCAAGCGCTAACCTTGTGCCGATTACGTTTGGCGGTATAATGAACGAAAGTGATTTCGCCACAAATAGTCCTGCCTCAATTATTACCGGTCCCATCAAACCCTAAAGGAGACTACCGTCATGGCTGTGACCTTTCCCCTGGCTTTCAGCACGCTCGGCTGTCCGGAATGGTCCTTCGAACACGCCGCAGAAAAAGCCGCCGCCAGCGGATATGCCGCCCTGGAAGTTCGCATCCTAGACGGCCAGATCGTCCCCGCAGATCTGCCGCCGCAACGACGCAAGGAGATCAGAGCCGCCCTCGAACGCACCGGCGTAGAGATTATCGCCCTCGGACTCTCCACGCGTTTCTCGTCGCCCGACCCGAACGAACGCGCCGCCAACCTTGCCGACCTCAAGCGCTATATCGAGCTTGCCGCGGACATGGGCGTGCCCATGGTGCGCACATTTGGCGGCAATGTCGAGGAAGGCTCTTCGGTTGACCAGGCCATTGACTGGGTAGCGCAAAACCTCGCCGCCGTTGCCCCCTTTGCCGAAAAGCGCAACGTAACCGTCTTGCTCGAAACGCACGACGCCTTCTGCCGCGGCGCCGAAGTCGCACGAGCGCTTGAACCGGTCGACAGCCCGAACATCGCCGCAGTCTGGGATGTCCACCACCCCTTCCGCATGGGCGAATCCATCGAAGACACCTGGCGGCTAATCGGACGACGCGTGCGTCACGTCCATATCAAGGACGCCCGCCTGCGGCCCGACGGCTCCTGGCAGCTTGTCCTCCTCGGCGAGGGCGAAGTCCCCTGCCGCGACGTGCTCGCATTGCTTGTCCGAAAGGGCTACAACGGCTACATCTGCGCCGAGTGGGAAAAGAAGTGGCACCCGGAAATTGAGGAACCGGAGATCGCCATGCCCCAGCATGCCCAAACATTGCACGCCTGGATGCAAGAGATCGACGCGGCAGCCTAACGCCTCCAACTAGCTCGTCCAACGAAGTCCACGAGTCCCATGCGTGCCAGGCCAGAGACAGTCCACGGCAAGAGTTAATCAGAATCCAATTGTCCGATCCGCCCATACGCCAATCCCAGCCGCTGAAGGAGAGTCAGCCCCATGTTTTTTGAACTTCGCCAGTACCGCACCCTGCCCGGACAGCGCGATAAGTGGGTGCGTTTCATGGAAGAAACAATCATCCCATTTCAGATTTCCAAAGGCATGGTCGTTGCCGGCAGTTTCGTCGGCCAAGAGGAAGACGACCTCTATATCTGGATCCGCCGCTTCGACAGCGAAGAACAGCGCGCCGAACTCTACGCAGCGGTCTACGAGTCCGACTACTGGAAAAATGAGATCGCACCGCAAGTCGGCGAGATGCTCGACCGCAGCCGCACTGTCGTCACCCGCATCGCGCCCACGCCCAAATCCGTCATTCGCTAGCACGCCATAAGGACAATCTCATGAAAGCCATCATGGTGATGTTCGACACGCTGAACCGTCACATGCTGCCGCCCTACGGCTGCGACTGGGTTCACGCGCCGAACTTTGAGCGTCTCGCCCGCCGCACCGTCGCCTTCGACAAATGCTATGTTGCCAGTATGCCGTGTATGCCGGCGCGCCGCGAGTTGCACACCGGCCGTTACAACTTCCTCCACAGAAGCTGGGGCCCGCTGGAACCCTTCGACGATTCCATGCCCGAGATCCTCAAAGAGCACGGCGTCTATACCCACCTCGCCACCGACCACCAGCATTACTTCGAGGATGGCGGCGCAACCTACCACGAACGATACAACACCTGGCACTTCTCGCGTGGGCAAGAGGGCGACTTCTGGAAGGGCGAAGTCGAGGACCCCGAAATTCCGCCCGTTGTTGCCGCGCGCACCGCTCCGCCCAATACCGCGGCCCAGCGCGGCTGGCGCCAGGACTGGATCAATCGCAAGTATATGAAGACCGAGGAGCAGCAGCCTCAGCACCAGACCTTCGCCAACGGCCTTGAGTTTATGCGCACAAACCGCGACGCAGGCAACTGGTTCCTCCAGATTGAGACTTTCGACCCGCACGAGCCGTTCTTCACCCAGCAGAAGTACAAAGACCTCTATCCGCACGAGTACCACGGCGATCACTTCGACTGGCCCCCCTACCGGCCCGTAGACGAAAGCGACGAGGAAATCCAGCACGTACGCTATGAATACGCCGCCTTGGTCAGCATGTGCGACGAGCACCTCGGCAAGGTCCTCGACCTCATGGATGAGTTGGACATGTGGGACGATACCATGCTCATCGTCAACACGGATCACGGCTTCCTCTTGGGCGAACATGATTGGTGGGCCAAGATCGCGCAGCCCTTTTACAACGAGGTGGCGCACATCCCTCTCTTTATCTGGGACCCCCGATCCCGCCACGTAGGCGAACGGCGCAGCGGCCTCGTACAGATGATCGATCTGCCGCCCACCCTGCTCGAGTTCTTCGGCGTCGACATTCCGCCCGACATGCAAGGCGTGCCCCTGCGTAAAGCCATCGAAGAAGACGATCCCGTGCGCGAGGCGGCTCTCTTCGGCGTACACGGAGGCCACGTCAACGTCACCGACGGTCGTTACGTCTACATGCGCGCGCCGACCAACCCCGGCAACACCCCGCTCTTCGACTACACCTTGATGCCTACGCACATGCGCGAACGCTTCAGCGTCGCCGAACTGCAGGACATCGCCCTGGCCGAACCGTTCAGCTTCACCAAGGGATGCCGCACGATGAAGATCGCCGCCCGGCCCTGGATGGATCCCCACCGCTTCGGCACGATGCTCTTCAACGTTGAATCGGACCCCGGGCAACATGCGCCGCTCGACGATCCCGAAACTGAACAGCGCATGATCGAATTGATGATCCGCCTGATGAAGGAGAATGACTCGCCGCCGGAGCAGTTTGAACGTCTGGGCATCTCCTAACGCTCATCATACAGCGCCTTTCGCCTGACTCGAAGGAGAGTATGCAATGCGCCTCTACGACAGAGAATGGACCCGGCGCGAGATCGAAGCTCGCGTCGGCCGCATCGAACAAGTTGGCGGCGTCCGCCGTCTCGAACTGACCGAAGGGCCAGAGACGGGCGTTGAACTGATCCAAGTGCGCACCGGCGCCGGCTTGGCGTACTATGTCTCCCCAGCACGCGGGCTGGATATTTCGCTTGCCACGTTCGGTGACACGCCCATCAGTTGGCAGTCGGCCAACGGCGACGCCCACCCCGCCTACTACGATCCGCGCGGGCTGGAATGGCTGCGCACAGCCGCAGGCGGGTTGCTTATGACCTGCGGCTTTACGCAGGCGGGAGCGCCAAACACCGACATGGGCCAGGAGCTTGGCCTGCACGGCCGCGCCCACCATACGCCCGCCGCACAAGTAGCCGCTCAAGGCGTGTGGGAAGGAGACGAGTACCGCATACGTGTCAGCGGCGTGGTCGAAGAAAGCGCCATCTTCGGCGATCACATCCGCATGACGCGCGTGATCGAAAGCGCGCTCGGCGTCAACCGGCTCGCCATTACCGACACGCTCGAAAACGTCGGCTTTGCGCCTGCACCGCTCATGCTGCTCTACCACGTCAACTTCGGCTTTCCGCTGCTCATGGAGGAGACAACATTCCGCTTCCCTTCCCGCAAAGTCGAGCCGCGCGAGGAATCGACGCCGCTTGAGGGCTTCACCCACTGGCAACTGCCCGACCCAGGCCATCAGGAGCGCGTCTATCTGCACTCGGAACTCCAGGTCGACGAACGCGGGTGGACCAGCGCAAGCGTGCATAACCCGCACTTCCCGCGTGGGGCAGGCCTCGGCGCCCAACCGCTCACCGTCACACTCTCTTGGTCGACCGCCGCCCTGCCCCGCTTTGTGCAGTGGCGCATGCCGGGGGCCGGTGAACACGTGCTGGGCATCGAGCCGGCCAACTGCAACGTGCGCGGCCGCGCCGCCTCACGCGCCGATGGCAGTCTAGTCACGCTTGAGCCGGGACAGTCGCAACGCTTTGAATTACAGATTGAAGTGGAGACGGGCGCGGACTAAAGGCGCACTTTCCGTTCAGCCTTGCCCGCCTTCACCTCATACTTCTCATGGCATGGCGACAATCGTCGCCATGCCACAGCGTCTCAGAGGGAGATACTCTTATGCGTCTCGTTCAATTTACAACGCCCAACGGGGAGCGACATGTCGCCGTCGTCTCGGACGACGACCAGACCTTGCGTATTGTCGCCGGAGACGGCTACTTGCGCACGCTCGCCCTGGAGGCGCATCGCCAAGGCGCAGCGTTGGCCGACTATGTGCACGCGCGTCTCAGCGGCGAGACTGTCGCCTACGACGAAATAATCGCCGCCAAACGCATTCTTCCGCCGCTCGACCACCCGGACCCTGCGCACCTTATCCTCTCCGGCACAGGCCTGGACCATCTCGGCAGCGCCCAGGCGCGCGATGCCATGCACGCCAAGTTGGATGCCCCGGAAGGCGAACTCACCGACTCGATGCGCATGTTCCGCCTTGGCCTGGAGGGCGGCCGTCCAACGCCCGGCGCTATCGGCGTTCAGCCCGAATGGTTCTACAAGGGCGACGGCAGTTGGCTGGCCGCGCCCGAACAACCTCTGCACTACCCGCCGTTCGCTCTCGACGGCGGCGAGGAACCGGAGCTGGCGGGCCTCTACGTGATCGGTGATGGCGGCGAACCGCTGCGCGTCGGCTTCGCCCTCGGCAACGAGTACTCGGACCACGTTCTCGAACGGCAGAACTATCTCTATCTCGCCCACTCCAAACTGCGCACCTCCTCCTTCGGCCCCGAAGTCCTGATCGGCGAGCCGCCCCAACACATAGAGGGCGCGGTTCGCATCGTGCGCGACGGCGGCGAGGTCTGGGCAGGCGCATTCCTGACCGGTGAAGCCAACATGACGCACACCATCGCTAATGTCGAGCACCATCATTTCAAGTATGCCGGGTTCAGACGTCCGGGCGACGTCCACTGTCACTACTTCGGCACGGCCACGCTCAGCTTCGCCGCAGGCATTCGCGTACAACCCGGCGACGTCTTCGAGATCTCCGCCTCAGAATTTGGACGTCCTCTGCGCAACCCGATGGTCAGAACTTCAGAACCCGACAAGCTCGTCCAAGTGATTACCCTCTAGCGGCAAGGATAAAACACATGGCAATAGACAATTCTCCCACTATAGGCTTTATCGGCCTCGGCGCAATGGGCATGGGCATGGCCCGTTCGCTGCTGCGCGCCGGCTTCGATGTGCACGGATACGACGTCAACCCGGCCGCAGCCGAAGCTTTTCGCACGAACGGCGGGAAAGCGGCAGAGTCCGCAGCAGATGCCGCAAGCCAAGCCGGCATCCTCATTATCATGGTTCTCAACGCCGAACAAGCGGACGATACGCTTTTCGGCAGCGGTAACGCCGCAGCAGCGCTCCAAGCCGCCGGCAGCAGCCCGCTCGTCATGCTGTGCAGCACGGTCAGCCCGGCCTATGCGCAACGTACCGCCCAACGCCTAGCCGGGATGGGCATCGCCTATCTGGACGCGCCGGTCAGCGGCGGCACAACCCGCGCCGCCGAGGGCGCGCTCAGCATCATGGCCTCCGGCAGCCCGGCGGCGTTCGAGCAGGCTGCGCCCATCCTCGACGCTCTAGCCGAAAACGTCTACCATATGGGTGACGTCCCCGGCCGAGGCTCCGCCATGAAGTTGGTCAACCAAGTGCTGGCGGGCATTCACACCGCCGCCGCCGCCGAAGCTGTGGCCTTCGGCGCTAAGCTCGGCATTGACCCGAAACAAGCATATGACGTAATCTGCAACAGCGCCGGCGCTTCGTGGATGTTCGAGAACCGTGTGCCGCACATCCTCGCTGACGACTACACGCCGCAGAGCGCCATCGAAATCTGGATCAAAGACCTGGGCATCATTCTGGATGCCGGTACGGAGAACCGATTCCCCCTGCCGCTCGCGGCGACTGCGCACCAGCTCTTCATGATGGCCGCCGCTGCGGGCTATGGACGGCTCGACGACTCCGCAGTTGTGAAGGTGTTCGAGAAGATCGCAGATTTTCGCGTCATCTCACCGGAGAATAGCCCGACCGATTCCGCTTGATAGGAGCCAGCCCATGCATGAAACTGTATTTTCCGCCTCCGGACCCAAGCCGAAGGGGCCTTATTCGCCCGCCGTCATTGCCGAAGGACCGCTCGTCTTTGTCTCAGCGCAAGGCCCCTTCGATCCTCAAACCGGCGAGATCGCTGCAACCGCGTTTGAAGAACAGGCGATACAGGTCTTCGAGAACGTCTCCGCCCTGCTCGACGCCGCCGGAGCGACCTGGCAGGATGTCGTCAAAGTCCAGGTGTTTTTGGCCGACTTCTCGGACTTCGCCGCGATGAACAAAATCTACGCCCGATACGTGACGGAGCCGTACCCGGCGCGCACGACGGTTCACTCGCAGATCGGCCAGTCCTTGATCGCGGTCGACTGCATTGCCGCAATCCGCCGGCCATAACCTTTGCATCGAAGCGGTGCGTCGAAACGGCAACGGCTGCCAAACTACATAGTCGTGATTGCCGCAAAAATCAATTCGCCAGAAGCGACTCTGCCTAGCTATTTTTCGCTACGCGAAACCGATGCGGTGGACGCGTTGTGCGTTTGTTGCTTCCCTCTCGCGGCGGGCTGTGCTATCTGCCCGGCCACATCGATTCAGCCGGATCGGAACACAACTGCCCGCTGCTGCGTCCTATGGCTGTATACCAACCGCGCTAGCGGGCCACGACGGGCGCGCCTGCCAAAGCTGTCTTAGGCGCGGGCCAGCATATACACGGGGTTCCAGCCATGAAATGTCCGCACTGTAACGCAGAAAACCCGGAAGGCAGCGCCGCTTGTTTCCAGTGCGGACGTCCCTTGCCCGCGGCCTCAACGCCCCAGGCGCCGCCGGAACTGCAAGGAACGCCTCTCGACGATGAGACGGAAGGCGGCGGCTCCGGCGCGCCAGGCTCTCCGTTTCGATCGGGAATGGGCTTGCTCCTCGTCTTAGCGCTTGCCATCGTCTTCGTGGCCGCAAGTTGGTTTCTTGTGTCAACTCAGCGCCGGCAACGCAACGCCGCGGCAGACGCGACCGCCGTCGCCGGCGCAGCGCGCGCAACCAGCACAGCTATCGCCGCGCTAAACGTGAACGCTGCGGCCACCCGCGACGCCCTCGCCACTCGAGCCGCATCTGACGCCCAGGCGACAGCCGACTTCGCACCGACCGCAACCTTTGAGGCGCTGGCCGTTCGCTACATGCGCGGGGTTGCCGCCGCCGAGATCGGTGATTGGTTTACAGCCCTCGCCGAGTTCCGGGCTGTTTTTGAGATCGATCCGGACTATGCCGACGTCGGCGAGCGTATCCAGGAAGCGCTCGCCGCGCTGACACCGACCGCAACATTGCCGGCGGGAGACACGCCTACCGTCAATCCTACGCCGGAACCGGTGCGCCCTACCGCCACCGCAACCTTGCCGGCTGCTACGCAACCCGCAGGCGTCTTTCCAACTGCGACCCAAGCCCCTCCGACGTGGACGCCTCTGCCCACCCCGACGCGCCCGCCCGCCACGCCGACCTGGACGCCGATACCTGTTATTACGCTGCTGCCTTCGACGCCGACGTGGACGCCGTTGCCGACCAGTACCCCAACTGCGACGTTCACCCCGTTGCCGACACGCACTCCGACACCCACGTCAACGGCGACAGTCGTTCCGGCACAGATCACGCCAACCGAAACGCCCACGGATACCCCGGAACCGACATCGACCAATACCGATACGCCCGAACCGACGCCGACAGACACGGATACGCCGGAACCGACACCGACCGATACCGATACACCCGAACCGACGCCAACAGACACGGATACGCCAGAGCCCACGGCGACCGATACCGATACACCCGAACCGACGCCAACAGGCACGGATACGCCGGAACCGACACCAACAGACACGGATACGCCGGAACCGGCGCCGACCGATACCGATACACCCGAACCGACGCCAACAGACACGGATACGCCAGAGCCCACGGCGACGAACACCGATACGTCGACGCCTACACCGACGGACACAGAGACGCCCACCGGCACGCCTGAGCCTACGGCGACTGACATCGATACGCCGACGCCTACACCGACGGACACCGATACGGCTACGCCACGCCCCACAAAGACGCGTAAGCCAGCGCCGACCCGAAGGGCGCCGCGTCCTGTCCCTCTGCCAACGGCGACCCAACCCGTCTCACCGCTGCCCACAGCGACCCAACCGGTTTCGCCGCTCCCGACGGGGACGCAACCCATCTCCCCTCTGCCCAGCCCAACGGGTGCGACGACCTTAACGCCGCCGCCTGAAGAAGAGTCCCAGTCAGTGCCGGGAGCGGATAGTGTGGTGGGCAGGTAGACGGCTCGCCATACTGCATGAGAGTCTGCAGAGCGGACAACAGGCGAAGGTGTTTGACATGGCGCACCGGCTATGCGATCATCACGGCCAAGTCACAGTCATATCGATTTCCTGGACGGGCACGCGCTCGACGGCCCAACTTCAGTCGAAGTTAACAGACATACGCTGACGACCGCCATGTCAATTTCCGATGCCGTTGACGAAAAATACCGCATCCACACCGCCGACCTCGGCAGCCGCGCCCAACGCCTGGTGATCTCAAACATATCCTACCAGGGCGTCGAGGAGATGCGCCCCGTGCTTCACTTCGAAGGCCTGACCAAACGTCTGGTGCTGACGCAGCAACAAAGCTTTGACATGATTCGCCTCACGCGCAGTTCGATTCCCACAGACTGGATCGGCGAAACGGTTATCCTCAAGCCGGTCCGAATCGCGAGTGAAACGACGATTGAGATACATGGCCCGTGGGCAAAAGCGCCGCGCTTCCTGCTGGCGAGCCGGAACATCGTCGCTGGTACAGTCAATCAGGCGGTCCACCGAGCGTTGCAGGCTGTCATCGCAGCCCTATTCCTCGCGGTCTTGGCTGCCGTTGTCTGGCTTGCCGCGCAGAACGCAGACGCGCTTCGGACGTTGCTCCAGACATGGCTTTCTTCGTAAAGCGGGAACGCCATTAATGGCCAAGCCGGCGACTCAAATCGCGCAGCAGCCAAATACAGCACTGCAAACACCGGAAAAATCGCACCGTCGCAGACGCTGGGATGAGCGCTACCTATCCGGCGTGCGCCCGTGGGACAACGGCCAAACGCCGCCAGAGGTGGCAGACTTCTGGCTGAGCGGGCTTCTGCCGCACGACGGGCTTGCGATTGACTTGGGTTGCGGTTCCGGCGCCAATACAGCATATCTTGCTGCCCGTGGCCTTCACGTCATCGGCATCGATCTTTCGGGCATTGCGCTCTCACGCGCGCATGCACTCAGCGCAGAACGATTCGGCATAGGAACGGGCCGCGTTTCCTTCGTGCAGGCTGATGTCACTCTGCTGCCGCTATGCGGTGCACCGGCGCATTACATTCTAGACATCGGCTGCCTGCACAGTGTGCCTCGACATGAGCGCCCGCTCTACGCCCGCAGCGTAGCGGATAACCTGCGCCCCGGCGGCTACTATCATCTTTTCGCTTTCGACCGGATAAGCGAGTGTCAGCTTGGGCCGGAGCATAGCGATCGCGGCCTAGGCGAGGACGAAGTGCGCAAGCTCTTCACCCCCGCCCTTTCCTTGCTTACTGTCCGGCGCGGCCGACCCGACCAGCAACCTTGCCGCTGGTATTTGCTTCGTAAACAGGACTCCTGAAGAGCTTCCGCCAGAGCCACAGCTTGGATTAAATTCTCAATGGATGAAAAAGCCCAACCCGCCCAATCCGAGTCATCGAAAATTCTTGTCGTAGATGATGACCCTCAGATTGTCCGCTTGATCCGCAGCTATTTAGAGCAAGCCGGCTACAAAGTCGAGTCCGCATCAGACGGTGAAGCTGCGCTTCATGCCGTGCGCGTTTTTCGCCCCGATCTCCTAATCCTTGACCTCGGCCTGCCTGTCAAAGACGGCCTCGACGTCACGCGCACCATCCGCGGCGACGCCCAACTTGCCCACACCCCCATCATGATGCTGACCGCGCGCATCGACGATGTGGATCGCATTCTTGGGCTAGAGATGGGCGCAGACGATTACGTAATCAAACCGTTCAATCCGCGCGAGGTGCTTGCCAGGGTCAAAGCCATCATCCGCCGCACTCGTCCCCCCGCCGATCAGTCGGCAAGCGACCTCCTCTCCGTCGACGATCTTGTGCTCGACCGCGCCGCCCATGTCGTCATGCGTCGTGGCGAGAGCATTGAGCTCACGCCCAGCGAATTCGATATCCTGCAATTGCTCATGCGCCATCCCGGCCGCGCCTTCAGCCGCACCGAGATCATCGAATTGGCGTTGGGCTACGAATACGCCGGCCTTGAGCGCACGGTGGACAGCCACATCAAGAACCTGCGCCGCAAGTTGGAGGATGACCCGCGTCAGCCGGCCTACATCGAAACCGTCTTTGGCGTCGGCTACCGCTTGAATTCACGGGGCGGAGAATGAATCTCACGCTAAAAATCGCCCTCTCTCTCGCCGTCGTCGTCGCTGTCGCCCTGGCGACCACGGCCGTGCTTGTCGAGCGCTGGGCAGGCGACGCCTATCGCGGCTACATCATAAACGCACGCCAGGGACAGATGGAACAACTCGCCGCACAGGTCGCATTGATGTACGATCAGACGCGCGACTGGGCGGCAGTGCAGAGCTGGCTCAACAGCGTCTCGTCCGAGATAGGAAGCGGTAATGCGCCACAGGGGCGCGGTCGTATGCACGGCAGCAACGGGGCCGGCCCCTGGCGCGATGCCGCCTACATGCTGGTCGATCCCGCTGACGGCGCATCGCTTGCCGGCGGGCCCTCTATCGAACCGGGTGCAATGGCTGCCAGCGCGCCGGTCGTTCTAGACGGCGTAGAGATCGCGCGGCTCGCGCTTGTTGGCGACAGCACTGGACTCGGACCAAACGAGCAAGCCCTGCTTTCACAAGTGCGCAATTCGATCGCGCTGTCCGCCCTTGTGTCCGCGCTCTTTGCCCTCGTGCTGGGCGCCGCCCTTATGACGAACATCCTCCGTCCGCTCAAAAAGATCGAGGCCGGCGTAGCCGCCGTCGCACGCGGGGACCTCTCTGCACGCGTCGCCGGCGATACGCGCCGCGACGAACTGGGCAGGCTGGCCGCCAATTTCAACTCGATGGCATCCAGCTTGCAAGAGCAAGAAACGCTCCGCCGCCGCCTGGTCTCCGACCTCGCCCACGAGTTGCGCACGCCGCTCAGCGTCATCCA
Source organism: uncultured Caldilineaceae bacterium (assembly GCA_964649875.1). GTDB lineage: Bacteria > Chloroflexota > Anaerolineae > Caldilineales > Caldilineaceae > JASGTU01. The sequence goes on along the minus strand of CAZYSJ010000002.1, from coordinate 69,585 downwards.
GGGCAACCTCCAAGCGCTGCTCGATGGCGTCTACCCTCTCAGCATGGACGAACTCCGGACGGTGTACGACGAGACGGACCTGCTCGTGCGTCTTGTTCACGACTTACACGAACTGGCCCAGGCTGAGGCGGGCAGACTTCCGCTCTCCCTGCAACACATCCAAGTCCACAGCGCCCTTCAGCATATGGCGAACCTCTTCCGCCCTATCGCCGGTCAGCGCGGCGTCTCTCTAACTCTGCGCCCCATCCCAGAGGACATGACAATGCTGGCAGACCCCGACCGGCTTCATCAAATCCTCCACAACCTGCTCGGCAACGCATTGCGCCACACGCCTTCTGGCGGAAGCGTCACGCTGACCGCTGAACGTAGACCTGACGGCATGGCGCGCATCTCGGTTGCCGACAGCGGCCCCGGCATCCTCCCCCAAGATCTGCCCCATGTCTTCGAACGTTTCTACCAATCCGGCGATCGGCACGACAGACAGGATGACTACACAGCCGGCGCCGGCCTCGGACTCGCCATCATCAAGGCGCTCGTCGAGGCGCACAGCGGCTCGGTAGGCGTGCAGAGCACACCTGGCCGAGGTGCGACCTTCTGGTTTGATCTGCCCAACGGCATCTAACCCCAAAGTTGGCCGCACTCAATTCTGCCTGCCGGCGTCTTCATTATGGGGCGCGCCGGCGTTTTGTCCGTTGAATGATGCGGCGTTTCGTGCCGGCTTCAATCCCCCGCATTGATGTCTATGGTTGAAACGATCTGGGTGCAAAGAGAAATCGTGTTGCGGCCCCGCGCCCGCGGCATACACTTGATTACCGACGAATTTGTGACCGGCCTGCCCGAAATCGCAACGATAGGGCGCGGCCTGGCGCACCTCTTTTTGCTGCACACCTCCGCCGCACTCGCCCTCAATGAGTCCGTAGAACCGGAGGTGCGCCAGGACCTGGGGCGCTTTCTCGACACTCTTGCCCCGGATAGCCGCTCACTCTACGCACATGCCTACGAAGGCCCGGATGACATGCCCGCCCACATCAAGGGCGTGCTCATCGGCGCACAATTGACCCTGCCGATCTCCCAAGGCGCTCTCAAGCTAGGCGCCTGGCAGGGCGTCTACCTTTGTGAATTTCGCAACCGCGGCGGCGCTCGCCGCGTGTTTGTTACCCTAAACGGAACATCGCGTTCTGAGCAGTTCGGAGACTGATACGATGCTTGCTCAACTCAGACCTATTGCCGCCCTAGTGATCCTCGGCCTTCTATTTGGCGCAGCCTGTAAGCCGGTAGCGCCCAGTCCGCAGACCGAACAGACCGCGGAACAGACCGCGGAATCGTCTGTCTCAACGCCTGACCTTTATGAGTCGGGCAATGAGTACGCCGAGGCGGGCGACTACGAGGCGGCAATTGCCAGCTATACCCAAGCTATGGCGCTGGACCCAGCAAATGCCGCCGCCTACATAAGCCGCGCCGGCGCCTATGCCGCCCTCGCCCGCTATGCCGAGGCCATCGACGATCTAGATGCAGCCATCGAAAATGCTCCCGACTTGCCCGCCGCCTATGTGGCTCGCGCCCAGATATACGCGCTCATAGGCGACCATGATCGCGCCCTGGTTGACCTTTCCAAGGCGCTGACGCTCGATCCCGCCCTAGACAGCGCATACGTCGAGCGCGGGCGCATCTTCGAAAATTTGGGTGATTTGGAGCGGGCCGAACAGGAGTATTCCCAGGCCATTTTGCTTGCCCCCGACAGCCTCAACGCTCTCTCGGCGAGGGCTGCGCTGCGCGCCGCTGTCGAAGACTACACAGGCGCACTTGAAGACTATAACGCCCTCATCGGCCTCGACCCGAAAAACGCATCGGCCTATAATGGCCGCGGCAACGTTCAACTCGCATCGGGGGACGCCGAAGCTGCGCTCGCCGATTTCTCGACCGCGATCGAACTCGACCCAGCGCTGACCAGCGCCTATAGCAGCCGCGCCCATATCCTCTCACAGCAAGATGACAGCGAGGCAGCGCTCGCCGATTACGCCAGCCTCATCGAACAGGACCCGCAAAACGCCTCAGCCTATTACGCCAGGGGCAATGCCTATCGCGAAGCCGGCGACGTCGACGCAGCCTTAGCTGACTTCACCCGCGCCATCGAGATCGACCCCGGTCTCGTAAACGCCCTCAGCAGCCGGGCGCGCCTCTATGCCAATTCCGGCGACTACGCATCGGCGATCGCCGACTACACCGCTGTACTCGAACTCCAGCCAGATGACGCCGCCGCCTTTGCCGGGCGCGGGAGCGCTTACGCTGAACTTGGCGACACAGAGCCGGCCCTCGCCGACCTGAATCAAGCCCTCGAACTTGACCCCAACCTTACGTCCGCCTACCTAAGCCGGGCGCGTACGGCAGTACAACTGGCGGATTACGCACTGGCAAACGCTGACTACGCCAAAGCGCTCAGCCTGGAGCCGGGCAATATCGAAGCCCTTCTCGGTCGCGGCGAGGTCCGATTCCTACAAGGAGATATGGATTCCGCCCTCGCCGATTACACCGAAGCGGCGAAGGCGGCGCCCGACTCTGCCGCACCACTCGCCGGCCGCGCCCGTGTTTACCAGGCGACCGATGACTTGGCCTCGGCCTTAGCCGACTATACGGCTGCAATCCTCATCGACGAGAATGACCCGGCTCTGTACATCGGCAGAGGAGCGGTGCTGCGCGCCCTCGACGACATGGAGCAGGCGGCTATCGACTATTCGAATGCTCTTCGCCTCGACCCGGAAAACGTGAGCGCTCTGCTCGGAAGAGCGGGAGTCTCCGCCGAAGTAGGCGACCTCGCCGCCGCACAAGCCGACTATACCGCCGCGCTCGCCGTCGATCCGGCGCTCATTCAGGCGTACTGGGGACGGGCCGGTCTTTTCGATCAGGCCGGCGACTATCGCAACGCCATTGCCGACTACTCGCAGATCATCCGCCACGCCCCCGAAGATAGCGCCGCTTATTTCAGTCGCGGCAACGCCTACCGTGCCCAAGGCCGCCCGGACCTCGCTCTTTCCGACTTTGACCGGGCCATCGAAATTGACCAGGGCTACGTTGCCGCCTACGCCGCCCGCGCCCGCATCCAACAAGACTTGGGCAATGCCGAAGCGGCTATCGCAGATTACAGCGCAGCTATCGGCTTGTCCCCAAACTACGCCCCCTATTACGTCGACCGGGGCAACGCTCACCTTGCGCTGCCGGACTTGGACAAGGCGTTCGCCGATTTCGCGATGGCTATCCGGCTCGACCCTGCGCTGGCGACCGCTTACAGCGGACGCGCCCGCGTTCACGAACTGCGCGGCAAAACCGCCGAAGCCATCGCCGACTACGGCAAAGCCATCGAACGCGACCCGGAGAATCCGGACCTATACGCCGCTCGCGCCAATCTGCAGCTAGCAAGTGATGCACACGAGCCGGCTCTGGCCGATTTCGACAAAGTTGTTGAACTGGCGCCGGAAGCGTCCGCCAGCTATCTGGCCCGCGCCCGCGTGCACGAGGCGCTAGACGACCTGGAAGCTGCCCGCGCCGACTACGCCCGCGCGGCTGAGCTGGATTCCGACAGCGCCGTCGCCTATGCCGGCTTGGCTGCGGTCGAGGCGTCGCTCGGCAACCCGGAAGAAGCGCTCGTCCACTACGCACGCGCTCTGGAACTGGATCCGCAATATATCTCGGCCTATGTCAACCGCGCCCGCGTCTACGAGACGCTTGAGGACTACGCCGGGGCCGTTGCCGATTACACCGCCGCCCTTGACCTCAGCAATGCGTCCGGCACGGAAAATGCTCTCCTACACGAAGGTCGCGGCGGCGCTTACTGGGAGATGGGTGAGATCGCTAAGGCGCTCGAAGACTATTCCACCGCCATCGAAATCGACCCCGCCCGCGCAGGTCCCTTCGGCAACCGAGGTCGTCTCTACGAAGAACTCGGCAATCTAGACCTGGCGCTGCAAGACTATCTGGCGGCGGCGGAGCTAGACCCGAAAAATGCCTCCTACCGGCTACAGGTCGGTAATATCTACCGCGTTCAAGAAGACTATGCGGCGGCCCTCGACGCCTATAACATCGCCATATCGCTCGATCCAAAATCAGCTTCGGCCTACAGCAGCAGAGGTCGCATCCACGAGTTCTTGGGCAGCCTCGACAGAGCAGTCTCCGACTATACCAGAGCTATCGAGTTGGACCCGGCATCTACAGCCGCCCTTCTCAATCGCGGCAACGTCTTTCTCGCTCAGGGCAAGGCTAACCAGGCCATCGAAGACTTTACGCGCGCGCTCGAATTCGACCAGTCACTCACCAACGCCTACCTCGGACGCGCCGCCGCCAACCAACTCATCGGCGACCCTGACGCGGCATTGGCGGATCTGAACCAAGCCGCAGAAGTCAGTCCGGAAGCCTCGACCGTCTTTAGCTTGCGGGCGCAGCTTCATGAACAAATGGGCAATCTTGAAGAGGCGTTGGCAGACGCCGCGCGCGTCATTGAACTGGACGACGCCTCCGCCATCGCCTATGTCAACCGCGGCAACCTTTACACAAGCCTGGGGCGGTTCGACCAGGCTATCGCCGACTACAACAAGGCCCTTGCCCTCGATCCTGAGTTAGATACAGCCTACATGCACCGGGGAACTGCCTTGCTGGAAGCGGGTGACCTGGAACAGGCTCTCGCCGATTTCGACCGGCTGATCGAGTCGCAGCCTGAGTTGGCCGCCGCTTACAGCGCACGCGGTCGCGCTCGCCAGCAAGCGGGCGATGTCGATGGGGCGATTGCCGACTACTCACAGGCCATCGCGCTGGATCCGTCGCTAACCAACGCCTATGTGAGCCGCGCTAACCTCTACGCCAGTCTAGGCCAGAACGATAAAGCCCTGCCGGATTATGCCAAGGCCATCGAGTTGGACGGCGCATCCGCCGGACCCTATGTCAACCGCGGCAACATCTACCAGCAGATGGGTGAAACGGAAAAAGCCCTTGTCGACTTCACTAAGGCAATTGCTATTGCGCCGGACCTGCTGCCGGCCTATCTCAATCGCGGCAACGCCTACAGCGCGCTGCAACAACACGACAAGGCCGTCGCCGATCATCGCAAGGCCGTCGAGCTTGAACCCGGCTTGGCAATTACGCACTTCATGCTCGGCAATTCGTTAGCAGTCGCCGGTGAGTACGACGAGGCCGTCGCCTCTTTTACCCGCGCCATCGATCTGGATCCTGCCCTTGCCATTGCTTACGTCAACCGCGGCAACGCCTACAACAACTTGGGAGATACCGACCGCGCACTGGTCGACCACTCTGCCGCCATCGATCTCGCACCCGACTTCGCCCTGGCCTACTTTAGCCGCGGGCTGGTCCATAAAAACCGCGGCGAGACAGACAAAGCCATCGCCGACTTCGAGCGAGCGCTCGAACTTTCCGGCGACGACGGATTAGGCGACCTCGCGGCAGAGCAACTCAGCGAACTAAAAGGCTAAGCCTAGCCCCCCTCCGCATCGCCGGCTAGGCGCTGCAACACATCCATATCGGCATTGCCGCCGCTGACCACAACTGCAACATTCTTCCACGGTCCGGCGGCTTTGCCGCTTAACGCCGCCGCAATCCCCACGGCGCCGCCCCCTTCTACGACAAGCCGCTCCGTCCGCAGCGCATAGATCATCGCCGCCGCGATCTCCTCCTCGCTGACAAGCAGAGTCTCATCTACATACTGCTGTACCATGCGAAAAGTAAAACGGTTATCCAGCCCGATGCCGCCCATAAGACTATCGGCCAGCGTGCGTTCTTCCGGCAGTTGTACAGGATGACCGGCGCGCAGGCTTTCGACCATCACCGGCCCCCGTTCCATCGAAACGCCAATCGTTCGCAGCGCCGGATTCGCCTGCTTAAGCGCCAGAGCGATGCCCGAAGCCAGCCCGCCGCCCGACAGCGGAATAATGACGGCATCCAATTGAGGCAACTGCTCCAGCAACTCCAGCCCGATCGTGCCCTGCCCGGCGATGATGTACGGATCGTCAAAGGGCGAAATCGGCGTCAAGCCCTCCTCTGCCGCAAGTTCGCCTGCGTGCGCTTCCGCTTCGTCCTGGCTGGCGCCGGCCACAACCACCTCCGCCCCGAGCCGCTTCATCGCCTCGACCTTATGCGGCAATACCAAATCCGGCACGCATACAACTGCACGGATGCCCATTCTCTGAGCCACAAAAGCTGTAGCCTTGCCGTGGTTGCCGGTCGACACCGTAACGACCCCATTTTGACGCTGCTCTTCAGTCAGATTCAGCAACCGATTCGCCGCCCCGCGCACCTTGAACGAGCCGGTCTGTTGTGTGTTCTCCAGCTTCAAGTAGACATTCGCACCGGCCCGCTCCGACAGCCCCTGCGCGTTCACGAGCGGCGTCTTGTGTGCTAATGGACGGATCGACTTAGCGGCAATAAAGATGTCCTGTAGCGTGATCTGCTGTGACGCCATCGCTTATCTTATCTCCCCATAGAGCAGCTTTCAGCATATTTCAGGTTGGGCCGCCGTCGCTACACATTGATCGTCCAAGAATCTGGGACAGCCCCCTTCACTCTACCGCCCCTCCACCGCTCCTTGCAAGCGCAGATACGGCTCGACTTGCCCCGCAGCGCCATGACCGTTATAATGCACCCTGGTCGCGGAGAGGTCGCATAGTCTGGCCGAGTGCGCGGGCCTGGAAAGCTCGTAACCTGAAAGGGTTCGAGGGTTCAAATCCCTCCCTCTCCGCCATTTTTTCTTGTTCGATTCGTGTGTTTGCATCGCTTCGTCAGATGCTGGGTCCTGTGCGGCAGGACGCTGTGAACCCCGCCAGGGTCGGAAGACAGCAACGGTAAGCAGAATGTCCTGGGTGACACGGGGCAGCCTGGTATTCTGACGAAGCGATGCAAGGACACGAATCTTTGTGTCAAGACTCGTCCGGACACGCCTTGCTTGGAAAGGATGCCTTCCGCATTATGCCGGTTGATCTGTTCCTCGTCCGCCACGCTTCGCCGGACTGGAACCGCACCGATCTGCGTTACGACATTCCCCCTGGCCCCCCTCTCACCGATCAGGGACGAAACGAAGCCCGCTCGCTGGGCGCATATCTCGCCCAACACAACATTCAACGCATTTTTGCCAGCCCGATGGACCGCGCACACGAGACGGCGGCAGTCGCTTCGGGCGTCGCCCAAGTCCCGGTCATCATCACCGAAGCCATCACCGAATGGGAGCGCGGCGAACCGGAGCCTGCCGTCCTCGAACGCATGATTCGCCTGATGAGTGAAGCCGCCGCCCTCGCCGAAGAGAACGCACCCGTTGTCCTGATCACACACGGCGGCCCCATCCGACTCTTGTTAAGCCATGTAGGCGTCGGCAACGCTGAAATCGACTTCTACCGCCGCCAGTTCGACCGCGACAACCCTTTGCCGCCCGCGGGCGTGTGGCGGCTCACACGCAACGCGACGAACGACGCCTGGCAGGCCAACCTTGTCTTCTCACCCACCGAGTTTCAAATTTTTGCCCCTTCCCCTACTATTGTGTAAAGGTCGGCGCGCTCATGACGGATTCTCAAGCAACGTCCTTCTTCGTCAAGCTCTCAGCATCGGTAGAGCAGCGTAACAGCCTGCTTTGCATCGGTCTCGACCCTGTCCCCGATCATATGCCCGACCGCTATCGGAACGGGGATGGCTCCGTCATAGACGCTCTGCTGGCCTGGAATCTCGCCGTCATCGGCGCCACCGCCCCCTATGCGGCAGCCTACAAGCCCAATATCGCTTTCTACGAAGCGCTAGGGGCTGACGGTTACACGCTCCTGCGCCGTACGATTGACGCCATCCCGCCCGGTTATCCAGTCATCCTCGACGCCAAGCGCGGCGACATCGGCAGCACAGCCGCAGCCTATGCCAAGGCCTGCTTCGAGCACTGGCGCGTCGACGCCGTCACCCTCAGCCCTTATCTCGGCCGGGACAGCATCCAACCTTTCCTAGCCTACCAAGACAAAGGGCTGTTCGTGCTCTGTCGCACGTCCAACCCCGGCTCAGCCGATTTCCAAGAATTGGAAATCAGTGATTGGCGTGCGTTGGATCGCGAGCCGAATCATCCGCTCTACCTGCATGTCGCCAAGACTGCGACGGCCTGGTCATCCAGCGTCGGCCTCGTCGTCGGCGCGACCTTTCCGGAATCCCTGGAGCAAGTGCGTCGTGCAGCGCCGGAGTGCTGGATTCTGGTCCCCGGTGTCGGCGCCCAGGGCGGCGATCTGGAAGCCACGCTGTCGGCAGGGCTGCGCCCCGACGGCGCCGGGCTCCTCATCAATGTCTCACGCAGCGTCGCACTGGCGGATGATCCTGCCGAAGCCGCGCGGACCATGCGCGATCAGATCAACCAGAGCCGCACCGGCACGGTCCAGCCTGCGCCGCACCAAGCCGCCGCTCCATCAAGCGTTTACGACACGCTGTTCGCCTCGCTGGTCGAATTGGAGGCCGTCAAATTCGGCGAGTTCACCTTAGCGAGCGGCATCCAGTCGCCCATCTACATCGACCTGCGCCTATTGGTAAGCAAACCTTCGCTGCTCGCCCAGGTCGCCAACCTCTACGCCGGTCTGCTCAGGGGGCTGCCCTGCGATCGTATTGCCGGCGTACCCTACGCTGCGCTGCCTATCGGCACAGCCGTTTCGCTTAATGCCGGCATACCGCTCATTTACCCGCGCAAAGAGGCGAAGGCCCACGGTCTGGGTCGCGATATCGAAGGCGCTTGGTCGCCAGGCGAACGTGTCGTCATCGTCGAGGACCTAATCACCAGCGGCGGCAGCACCCTGAAGACGGCAGAGCGATTGCGCTCCGCCGGATTGATCATCGAACATGCCCTAGTCCTAATCGACCGTGAGCAGGGCGGATCCGAAAACCTCGCCGCCCACGACATCGCCGTACACAGTGTCTTTAGGCTGTCAGCCATGCTCGACTCGCTGTTGCGCCAGGGACTGATCAGCGCCGAACGCGCCGAGTCTGTGCGCACTTTTATCCGGGACCAACGCGCCGCATGAATCGTCTGCAAGTCGATTTTCTCGGCGTTCCGCTAAACACGCCGCTTGTCCTTGCCAGCGGCATCTGGGGCACGACCGCCAGTCTGCTTGAGCGCGCTGCCCGCGCCGGCTGTGGCGCAGTAACAGCCAAGAGCTGCGGTCCCGTCCCGCGCGCCGGACACGTCAACCCGTCGTGCCTCGACTGGGGCCACGGCCTGATCAACGCCATCGGCCTCGCCAACCCCGGCGTCGAGGCGGAAGCAGCCATGCTTGGTCATGCCCGCCAAACGCTATCGGAACTGGGCGTGCCATTGATCGCCAGCATCTTCGCCGGTTCCCCGTCCGAGTTTGGCGCGGTTGCAGAAAGCGTAGCCTCATCTCGCCCCGCCTTCGTCGAGGTCAACGTCTCCTGCCCCAACGTCGCCAGCGAGTTTGGCGAACCGTTCGCCGCCTCGCCCCATGCCGCCGCCGAAGTGACCGCCGCCGTCAAATCCGTCCTCGCCCCGAAGGGCATCCCCGTCATCGTCAAGCTCGCGCCTAACGTGCCCAGCATTGCGCGCATCGCTTGCGCCGTTGTCGAGGCGGGCGCAGACGCCCTATGCGCCGTTAACACCATGCCAGGCATGGTGATCGACGCCGAAAGCGGTCAGCCCATTCTCGCCAATCGCAGCGGCGGGCTTAGCGGGCCGGCCCTTAAGCCCATTGCGCTGAAATGCGTGTATGATCTGTACAAAGCCTGTCCCCAGACGCCCATCATTGGAACCGGCGGCGTCACAACCGGCGTCGATGCCATCGAGATGATCATGGCCGGAGCGACCGCAGTCGGCGTGGGCAGCGCCATCTATTACCGCGGCCACGACGCCGTCACGCAGATCGTCGCGGAGATGGATGCTTGGGCCGCGACGCACGGTATCGCCCAAGTCAGCACGTTGCGCGGCGCCGCACACCGCGAGCCGCACTACGCCGCCTCGCCAACCGGCGCCCCGATCCCCGCTGCGCATTGATTTCATAAACGAGCGCCGTATCATAAGCTGCGTCTTCCGCGCACATCGTCCGCGCGTATCGTCCTCATCAAGAGCGGCGCTTGTAATCGGCCCGCCTTGCCCCCCCACGGTGACTGACTATGCAGAGACCATCAACGGATTTTTCCTCAGAACTGCGGCTGCCGCTCCAGTGGGTTGCCGCCGCGCTTGCAGTCTCCGGCTGGCTCTTGGCTGTGACGGTCGATCCCCGGCTTGACTCTTCCAACCAACTGCGCTTAGTTCTGATCGGTACATTGATCTTCGCCACCGCAATCATGGCCTGGCGGCTCGACAACCGTAGCGGGCAGATCAGCCGTTGGCTGGTGATCGGCCTAGCAGTCGCCGCCATCTTTCTCGTCCGCCAACAATGGCATCTTCCCGGCTTCCTCGTCCTGTTGGCTTTCCCCGTCGCCCTCAGCGCGCCGCTCATCAGCTTGCCTGCCATGTGGGCTATAGCCTCAATCGAGTCTCTCCTCCTGGCGGCAAGCTTTGTCTTGGACTTGAGCACGATAGGCGAAGCCTTCACCGCGCTTATCGGAATCTGGTCAATCGCCGCCATTGTCTATGCCATGATCGGACCAATTCGCCGCCTGACCGCGTGGAATTGGGACTTCTTCCGGCGAGTGCAAGATCAACTTGAACAGGCGCGCGACCAAAAGGTTCAACTGGAGCAAGCCCTGGATGACCTAGTGCAGGCCAACCAGCAACTCACCCGCCTTAACAGCGTAGCGCAAGGTCTCCGTCAGGCCGCCGAAGACGCCCGCATCGTCAAAGAGCAATTCGTCGCTAACGTGAGCCATGAACTGCGCACGCCGCTCAACATGATCACTGGTTTCAGCGAAATGATCCTGCAAGCCCCGGAAACCTACGGCAGCCGCATCCCGCCGGCCCTCTTGGCCGATCTCACCGTCATCCAACGTAATGCCAGCCACCTCTCCAATCTGATCGACGACGTCCTCGACCTCAGCCAGATCGAAGCGGACCAGATGGCGCTCAGCCGCGAGTACGCATCATTCGAAGAGATCGCAGAAGAAGCGGTCACTTCCGTCCGTCCTTTATACGAGCTAAAGGGCCTCTATTTGAAGGCGGATGTTCCTGGCAGCCTTCCGCCGCTGCTCTGCGACCGCACTCGCATCCAAGAAGTGCTGCTCAACTTGCTGAGCAACGCCGGGCGCTTTACCGAGCAAGGAGGCGTCGAACTGCACGCTGCGGCAGACGACTCTGGCATCCTTGTGTCAGTCTCCGACACAGGCCCCGGCATCGCCCAAGGCGATATTGACAAGCTCTTCCAACCGTTTCAACAACTCGATGGCAGCCTCAGGCGGCGTCATGCAGGGACCGGCCTCGGACTGAGCATCAGCAAACGCTTTATCGAACTGCACGGCGGCAAAATCTGGGTCGAGAGTTCGCCCGGCAACGGCACAACCTTCTGGTTTCGCCTCCCTCTGCAGACGCCTGTAGACCACATCAACGCCGGCAGCCCCTCGCGCTGGCTCAGCCCGGAATGGGAATTCGTCCAGCGCACCCGTCCCTATACAGCACCCAGGCCCCTCGCATATCCGCGTCTCGTCGTCCTCGATGACTCCGGCCATGCACTGCAAAGAATGCTTGTCCGCCATCTCGACGGCGTTGAAGTTGTACCCGTATCCACCCCGGAAGAGGCGCGCAACGAACTAATCCAATCTCCTGCCAAAGCCCTGGTGGTCAACGGCCCGTCGCTCGAAGAGACCTTGCACAGTCTCGATGCCGCCGCCGTCTTGCCGGAAAATGTACCGGCCATCGTCTGCTCCCTCCCCGATCTGCGCCAGGCATCCGAGAGGTTGGGCGTCCACGATTTGCTCGTTAAACCGATTTCAAGGGAGATGCTTCGCGAGGCGCTCGAACGTCTTCACCTCACCCAGGGCACGATTCTCATCGTCGACGATGAGCCGGATGCGCTGCACCTATTCGGACGGATCATTGCCTCATTCGATGCGGACTATCGAGTTCTTCTGGCGCGGGATGGCCAGGAGGCGATGGACATTCTCGATGAGTGCCTTCCCGACCTTATCCTTCTCGACCTGGTGATGCCCAATATGGACGGCTTTCAGTTCCTCAAGAGACGCCGGCAGGATTGCCGGCTACAGGGTATTCCAGTTCTGGTAATCTCGGCGCGAGACCCGTCAGGCGGCCCGATTGTGAGTAAAGGCGTCGCCATCACGCGTAAGGGCGGCCTATCAACACAGGAGTTGTTGGCGCATATCCGCTCCGTCGTCAAAGACGGTTCGGCTGCGCCGTCAACTGGTCAAGCATCTGCAGGAGTTCCGCCCGATTGACAGGCTTGCGAATGAACCCGGCTGCGCCGAGCGCAAGAGCCAACTCCCTCTGCGACAGAATCGTGCAGACAATTACCGGAATGTTTTCCGTCCGCGGATGCTCGCGTAAGCGCCCCAATAGACTCCAACCGTCTCGATTCGGCATCATCACATCCAGCAAAATCGCCTTGGGTTGCAGTTCAGTTGCCAAGGCCAAACCCTGTTCGGCATCCCCGGCGCCGACAAACATATAGCGGCTGTTTGCAAGGTATCGTTGCAGCAATTGCAGAGCATCTGCGTTGTCGTCCACGACCAATACCGCGGTTCGCTCAGGAGCGGGCAAAACAAGCGTAGCGGCAAAAGCAGGTTCGCCGGTCTCGCCTCCGGCCTCGCGCCTATCCACCCGCAAAACGCCGCCGCACAGGTCGATGAGCTGAACCGCCATAGCCAGACTTTGGGACCGCTCATTAACCTGACCTACAGCAACCTGCGCGCCGGACGCAATGACCCTGATCGTGAGCTCGCTAGTCAAATGCTCCACATGAATGGACAACCGTCCGCTCCGAGCGTAACGAATCGCAGCGCTTATCACATCGAGCAACGCCTGTCGCACAATCGCCTCACGCAGAGGCACACGTTCGGTCTCGGCCGGATCGTATACCGTCACCACTTCGGGTATGTCCATCAGCGGAGAGACCGTATCCAGCACGCCTTGGATCAGCCGCTTCACATCCGTGAACTGCACAGGAGCCGAGCTTTGCAGCCACGCCAATTCTTCCGCAAGGGTTTGCACGACATCATCGTCCGGAGGTTCCGACTCCTCGTCCGCATCTTCGCCGGCATCTTGGGGCGTTTTTCCTTCCAGCTTATGCACTGCCCACATATGATCCGCCAGAATTTCGCGGGCCAGCTTCTCTTCGCGCTGCAGTTGGCGGACGCTCAAGCCCAAATCGCCGGCCACCTGGCGCTGGCTCAGGCCCTCGGTATACCGGCGACGCAAAATTTGATAAACGCGCCAGGCGCGCGAATCGTGCGGCGTCTCTCGCGTTGGCCGAAGCATCTCGATATCCGCCAACAAGATACGCCGCAACATAGCCACCGGGTCGCTCTCTCCCCCCGGATCGATCAAGCCCGCCAACGGACTTTCGCGAAGCGTAGGCGGATCATACAACGAGTTGAGCGCTTTTCTCAGATGGCGCGTGAACCACGCATTTCCAGCCATTTTTTACTTTCTAGGATGTCGTCTCCATGTCGGGTAAATGTCGTTTTTGCCCCCACCGCGCCGGCGGTTTTTGCTAAGATGGATGCCGAACACCCCTTTTTGCCGATCATCTTCACCGTCTTGCGTTTATTGTAGCATCCTCTGCGCATTGACCTGCAACACAGCATGGACTTCAGGAAGGAGGCGCGTGCTCCAAGACCCGATTGCATACCCAAACAGTGACGATGCTAGTCCCTTAAGGTCTAGAAATAAGGAGAAGTAAGACCATGCAGTCAACACGCATCAGCAGGCGTCATTTCTTGGCATTGGCAGGCGCAGCAGGCGGCGCCTCCCTCTTGGCAGCCTGTGCGCCGGCTCCGTCCGGCGGAGCGGCGGCCCCCGAAGCGGCCGGCGGACAGGCGCCGGCCCAGGCCGCCCGAACGCTCGTCGTCAATGCCTATGTCCCCACCCAATGGACTGAACGATCTAGCGAGCATCCGACCGTTGTTAACGCCCCGCGCATCCTGGCTGAGAAATGGAAGGAACACGAACCGGACGTCGAGATCGAATGGATGGAATATACGGGTTCGCCGGCAGGTGAAGCCGGCGACACCTATTACGGCTCCTGGCTCACTGCGCTGGTTTCCGCCGGCAACGAGCCTGATATTATCTCGCCCCTCCATGAAATCCCGATCCAGAAGGGCTACTGCGTCCCCATCGACGAGTTCCTCGCTATGCCCAGCCCTTACGCGCCGCAATACGCCTCGTGGTACGATTCCTTCTATCCCACGGTCATGAACTCGCTGGTCTTCGGCGACGGCCGCATCTACTGCGCGCCCGTACAGCAGAAGTTGGGCGGCTTCGAAGTCGGCCTGATGTGCAACATGGAATGGTTCAACAAACTCGGCCTCACGCCGCCCACCAGTTGGACCGAGCAGATGGAAGTCTCCAAGGCGCTCAAGGAAGCCGGAGCCGGATGGTCGCCCTGGCCGCCCGAAGCCAAAGAAGGCAACATCTGGTGCCTCGGCCTGCAACTCCTGCCTTCCTTCCTACAGGACCTTGGCGAGCAACTCGACACAAACAGCGACGGCTTCGTCAGCGGCGAAGAGGCGCTGGCAGCTTTCCGCGCCGGCATTATCGGCGCCAATACGCCCAAGTTTCGCGAGGCGTGGCTGGAGCAGAAGCGCGCCGGCTCTTACTGGGCGGACGGTTGGTCTACCGCCGACCTGGAGGTGATGTGGCGCAACGGCGACATCGGCTACCGGCAGACCGGCGGCTGGGAATTCACCGAGCAGAAAAGCGACCCGATGATCGCGTTCGAACGCGTGCTCGTCCCGCCGCCCTTCGTCATCAACAGCGATCACCCCGAAGCCAACGATCCGCCCGCATGGACCGCCGGCGACGGCAAGATCCCGGCCGAGATCTTCACAGCCATCAATGGCCCCGACACGGCCATCATGGAAGTGACCAAAAAACGCGAAACGATCGATATCGCCGTCAAATGGCTACAGTGGATCACCGAGCCGGAGAACTGCGCCTTCATCGTCAACGAGAATGAAGAACAGCTCCCCTGCGCCATCGACTCCCCCTTGGGGCCGCTGTGGACGGAACTCCTACAGAACAAGATGCCGCTCTACGACTACCAGATCGCCTGGTGGGGCGAAGGCCTGCAGTTCGACAATACCGAGTTCAACGAGGTGCGCAAAGTCTTCGTGGCCTGGATGACCGGTCAGATGGACGACGACACCTTCTTCGAACGCCAGCAGGCCGAAATGACCGCCGGCGCCGACCGTTACGAAGAGGCTATCAAAGCCCTGCAAGAAAAGGGTTAATCCGTTCCGTTTTTCAGCCTGCGCCGATCCGCCCTGAGATTAGGTTCGGCGCAGGCTGCACACCGCCGGCCAGGAGGCGAACTTCAATATGCTTAAAAACTGGCGTTTCGCGACCCTTATCTTCCTTGCTATCGTGGTCGCAATCCTGACGGCTGACTGGGCCTTAGCTCGGGCGCGTTTGCCGGGCATCTCCATAGAAACTGTACTAGAGACCCCAGAGGTGATCGCGGACGGCAATGATACTGCCACGTTCGTCGTGCGCGTCACCGAAAACGGCCAGCCGCGCGCCGATGACCTGCTCCAGATCTGGCTCGTCAAGGGAACAGGCCAACTGATCCCAAAATGGGCGTTTACCGACGAACAAGGCGAGGCGAGGGTCGCCTTCACGCCGGCGCCTTACAATAGGTACGACCCGCAAGATGTCGTCGAGATAGCTATTATGGATACAAACATCGGTCGGTTGATCGAAGTCGGCAAGAACACCAGCATCGAAATCCCGCTGGTCATCCCAACCACTGAATAATCTGCGAATGAGTGATCGCATGAATGTACATTATCTAGTTCGGGGAGGCTGACATGACGTCTCGCGATTTGAGCGCAAGGGGAATAGGCGCTGCGGACGAACTGGCGGCGACCGAATGGGGAAGCGAAAAAGGCGTCCGCGCCACCCTGCGCGCCATGCGCCGCTCGTGGCAGGCCTATGCCCTGCTCTCCCCCATCTTCGCCCTTCTGATCGTCTTCGTATACTATCCGCCGGTCCTCGGGCTGATTCGAGCGTTCTATGAGTGGGCTCCTCTCAGACCCGCCCGTTTCGTCGGCTTCGAGAACTTCATCAACTACTTCACCTACCCCGAGTCCGGCAGAGAGATCGCCAACGTCCTCAAGTTGACGTATATGGGGTTCGTCACGGGCGTCATCGCTCCGTTTATCATGGCCGAACTGATCTTCTCGATTCGTGAAGCAGTCAGCAAAGAAGTCTACCGGTTCGCCATCGTCATCCCGATGCTCGTGCCGGGCGTAGTCTATACGCTGCTCTGGCAGCACATTTTCGATCCCAATCTCGGGCCTATCAACGGTTTCCTGCGCAGCGTAGGGCTGAACCATCTTGCGCGCAACTGGCTGGGCGATCCGGCCACAGCCCTCTACGCCATTATCGCCGTGGGCTTTCCCTGGGTGTCCGGCATCGGCACGCTCGTCTTTCTCGGCGGCCTCGCCCAGATCTCCGAGTCCGTGTTCGACGCCTGCCTGATCGACGGCTGCACCGGGCTGCGCCGCATCTGGCAAATCGACATTCCGCTTGTGCTCGGCCAAGTCCGCTTCCTCACCATCCTATCAGTCATCGGATCGCTGACCACATTCGAGAGAGTGATGATTCTGACGCGCGGCGGCCCCGGCTATGCGACCAGCGTACCTGGACTGCGCATGTATGAGCGGGCTTTCGTGACTGGGGAATTCGGCTATGCCTCCGCCATCGGCCTGCTGCTCTTCGTCTTCGCCCTTTTCCTGTTGTTCGTCATCAATCGGCTGCTGCGCCCCCACACAGAAGAAACCGGTCGCTAGCAGACCCGGTTCCGTAAGGAGATACGATGAGCGCTCTATCGAATCGCAGAAGCGACACAGGCCCGTTTCGCAGTAGGCGGCGCGCTTCATGGCGCGGGCCGCAAATCGGCCCCCACTTCACCATCATTCTGCTCTTGCTGCTTTCGATGCTGCCCGTCTACCTGATGCTGGTGGTGTCATTCAAGAACCCGCTCCAATACCAACACGAGCGCTGGTTCGTCAGCTTTCCCCTGCGCCTGGGCAACTACAACGCCGCCTGGAGCATCGTCTCCGGCTACATCTGGAATACCCTCTGGGTGGCGATTGTCGGCTTTGCCGGCGTACTGATTCTTTCCGTCATCGGCGGCTACGTCTTTGCCCGCATGCGGTTCCCGTTCCGCGAACCGCTCTATTTCATGATCCTGGCATTGCTGACGGTGCCCTGGGTGATCTCATTCATCCCGTCCTACATGCTCTATAACAGCTTCGGGCTGCTCAATACCCCGTGGTCGCTGATTATCCCAAACATCGCCAACGGCCCCGTGATGGGCATCTTCATGTTGCGCAGTTTCTTCGCCGGCATCCCAGAGGAGATCTACGATTCGGCCCGTATCGACGGAGCCAGCCACTGGGGCCTGATCTGGCGGATCACCATGCCTCTCTCGCTCCCAATTCTGGCAACCTTAGGCGTGCTGAACTTCGTGTCAACCTGGAACTCGTTCCTCTGGCCCCTGGTCGCCATCAGCAAGGAAGAATACCAACAGATTTCAGTCGGACTGTTTCTCCTATCGAAGGAGATCTCCATATCAGGCGACTATTCAGTGTGGGGCCCCTTGTTCGCCGGCTACACCATCGCCTCCCTGCCCCTGGTGATCCTGTTCTTCATGTTCGGCAAACTCTATGTAGAAGGCCTCATCGAATCCGGGCTAAAAGTCTAGGCCACAGCATACGCCGCCGAATTAGCGCAACCTTGTAGGTCTGGCGGCTTCTGTGCAACGGCTCTGCCCAACCGACACGCCATTTCGGGCTGAGTCGCCACATTACGCTCAGTTCGTTTCTCGGCTGCCCGGCCTCGTTGTTGGCGTCATTACCTAACGACATCTAGGCAAACAGAGGATTTATCCATGCGTTTTGATATTGACACCAGCCAAACTCTCGACAAAATCTCCCCGGCCTGGTTTGGGCACAATCTGGAACACACGCGCAGTTGCGTGTGGCAGGGCTTAAGCGCCGAGTTAATTCGGAACCGCAAGTTCGCCGGCATGCCCCAACAGCACACAGGCGTTTCTCAAGATTGGTATCGCATAGGCCCTAGACAAGCTTGGCATCTGGTTGAACTTCCGCCGCACAGATGGGACCCCGGTACGACCGGCCTGCCGTATACAAGGCACTTCGACGCGGAAACCAATGCGCGTCATCGCGCCGCACGCTCGCACGCCTGCGGACGACAGCGCATCGAAACTTTCGAAACAGGAGAGCCCGCCGGAATCGGTCAATCAAACTTGCACCTGAACGGCGGCGCTCGCTACGAAGGCCGCGTCGTGTTGCTGTCCGACCGCCCGCTCCAGGCCAAAGTGGCGATCCTCGGCGAAAGCCCGCGCAGCGTCTGGCACGAAGAAATCGCGGCCGTCGCCGGCAATAGGTGGGACACGTTTGCCTTTTCATTCGTCGCGCCGAAAACAGATGAAAACGCATCTATCGAGATCACCTTCGATCAGCCTGGCGTGCTCTACGTAGGGGCCGTGTCGCTCCTTCCGGCGGATCACTTCTACGGCATGCGCGCCGATGTGGTGGCGCTTCTCAAAGAGATATCGACGCCCCTCCTGCGCTGGCCGGGCGGCAACTTCGCCGACAATTACTACTGGAAAGACGGCCTCCTGACTGTCGATCAGCGCGCGCCGCTGCGCGCGCACTTCCTCGAAACCTTGCCTCACACACACGACTACGACATGCACGAGATCGGCACAGACGAATACATCGCTCTGTGCCGCGAGATCGGCGCCGAACCGTTCATCACAATCAACCTGGGCCTCGAAGGCCCCGCAGAGGCCGCCGCCTGGGTCGAATACTGCAACGGCGCGGCCGACACCGAATGGGGAAGTGTGCGCGCCGAGCGCGGTCATCCTGAGCCGTACAATGTCAAGTATTGGTCACTGGGCAATGAATACGGCTACGGCCACATGCTCGGCCCAAACGATCCGCAGGGCTACAAGCAGGTCGTCACGGAATGCGCGCGCTTGATGCGCGCCGTGGATCCGTCGCTGGAATTCACCGTCTGCGGCATCTGGTGGGATGAAGAGTGGCATGACGAGGTATTGGCCAAAATCGGCCACGTCTTCGAAAACGTCTCTTTCCACGACTACACCCGTCTCATGAAAACCTTCGAGGGCGAGGCAGGCCGCGCCGAGTTCCGTCGAGTGGCAGCCGAAGCCCCGGCAGCAATCTTCCGTCAAGTAAAAAATGTGCGCAACATGGTCGACGCGCACGCGCCCAGCGACAAGCGCATTGGCATCTCATTCGACGAATGGAACGTCTGGTATGCCTGGTACCGGCCGGTGGGCGTGGCTGAAGGCATCTACACCGCATCCATGCTGCACCACTTCTGCCGCGAGGCGCGCGAGCTGGGCATCACTTTCGGCGTTTTCTTCGAGCCGGTCAACGAAGGCGCAATCTGGGTCAAGCCGGACGGCGCCGGCCTCACCGCCATGGGACAAGCCTTCAGCCTCCTCAAAGCGCACCAAAACAGACGCCTCATTCATGTAGAGAACGACGACCCCGAAGCCGATATCGACATTGTGACGACACTCGACGAAAACGGGGCTGAAGCCCTGATCAGCGTCATCAACCGCAGCCCCGACGAGAGCCACACGGTTGAGTTGGGTTTCGCGAACCGCACCAACGCACCGCAATGTGACGGCAAGCTCCTTTCTGCAACCAATTTCTTGCCGGAATCCGTCTTCTCGGAATCGCCGCTCGCCATAAACCCAGGGGCCGGTTCGACCATTACGGTTACCTTGCCGCAGCACAGCATTGCCCTGATCCGGGCGGCTCTCTAGTCTCACAGCATTCGACACAAAGGAGACGTTGTTATGTCCAGTTCGAGTCTGCCTTCTACTGTGCAGGTTCCGCATTTCTTGGGACAAGGGCGCATCGGCGTCACCGAGAAAGTCGTGCCGGAACCGGGCCCAGGTCAACTCCTTCTTCAAGTGAAGGCGAACGCGCTCTGCGGCTCGGAGCGAGGCCAGTTCTACAACGGGACAGAGGTCACGCCCGGCCATGAAGCAGCCGGCGTCGTCGCCGCCGCCGGACCCGAGACGCACACGCCGGTCGGCACGCCGGGCGTCGTCTTTCTCATGGATTTCTGTGGCGAATGCCGGAATTGCCGTCTCGGTCTAACCAACGTATGCCTGCACAAGCGCGGGGATATGGGCTTCAACCGCGACGGCGGCTACGGCGTCTACGAACTCGTCTCCGAGAGCGTCTTCTTCCCTATCGACGCGGACATACCTATGACCGAAGCGACGCTGCTGCTCGACATCATGGGCACCAACAGCCACGCCATTCGGCGCGCGCGTCTGGTCCACCCCGATCCGCAATCGATGGTTGTCGCCGGGGCCGGTCCCATCGGTCTCGGCATGTTGGCGATGGCAAAGATCCGCTTCGGGCATGATTTCCCCGTTGTTATCTTCGACCTCTCGCCCTATCGCCTGCAACTGGCGGAAACGCTCGGCGGCCTGCCCGTAGACCTCAATCGCCAATCCCTGGCGCAAGGCATGCAGGATCATGGATTGCCGGAAGTCGATCTGGCCATGGATACCAGCGGCAAAGGCGCGGCTCGCCAGGCTTGCGTGGCCGCGCTCGCCAAACGCGGCGTACTGGTCTGCATAGGACACGGCGAGGGCCTCAGCCTCACCGTCTCGCCGGATTTGATCGCGGGCGAGCGCGCCGTGATGGGCAGCGAATACTTCTGCTACGACGAGCTTGCCGAAAACCTCGAACTGCTGCGTCGCCATCTCCCTGCCTTGCAACCCATCATCACACATCGCTTCGGCGTTAAGGACATCCAAGCGGCCTTCGAGCTCTTTTTCCAGGGCCAGACCGGAAAGGTGATCATCGAGCAATGAGCGCTCTCGACCGCATCAAAGTCGCCGTGATCGGAGCCGGAGGATGGGGCCGCCAGCATGCACGCGTCTTCTCCGAACGTCCCGACGTGGATTTCTGCGCCGTCGTCGGTCGCACGCCCGAAAAAACCCAGGCGCGCGCCGCCCAGTTCGGCGTGCGCGCCTACACAGACATCCAAGAAATGCTAGCCGTCGAGCGGCCCGACCTAATCAGTCTCAGCCTTCCCAACCAGGGACACTTCGACGCCACGCTTCAGGTCATCAAAGCCGGCGTGCCTCTCCTGGCAGAAAAGCCGCTCACCTTCGACTTGGACGAAGCCGACATCCTCCTCGAAGAAGCGGCCAAACGCAACCTTTTCTTCGCCATCAACTTCAACCATCGCTACGCCAAGGCCATCCAACTCGCCAAACAGGCGATTGACGCGGGGCGACTTGGCGACCTGACTTTCGCCGCCTGGCGTTTTGGCGGCGAAGGCCGCAGCAGCCACCCGCACGCCAATCTGATCGAGACGCAGTGCCATGCCTTCGACCAGTTGGAGTATCTCTGCGGCCCGATTGACTCGTTGATGGCGCAGATGACCGACAAGACCGGCGGCGGTTACCGCACCCTCGTCCTTGCCCTGCACTTTGCCAACAACGCCGTAGGCAGCCTTGTCGGCACGTACGACTCCTCCTACGCCTATCCCGACACGCATCGCCTTGAGATCGACGGGACGCAAGGCCGCGTGGTCGTCGAGGACACCGTACGCCGCTATTCCTTCCAGGCTGCCGGCAATGAGATGGCCGAAGTCTGGCAGGCAGGCTACTTCAACGACCGGGACAGAGAGTTCCACCGCACCTTCGACTACCACCTCGACGCCCTGCTAGCCGCCTTTCGCCGCGGCGATCCGCCGCCCGTCCACGCCCAGGCGGGACGGCGGGCGCTCGAGTTGGCCTTTGCAGCCATCGAGTCCTTCAACACAGGCCAAAGGGTCGATGTGAAACCGGCTTAAGCGATCGCGCCGGTCATCGCGCCATTCTGGTCTAGCGCCATCCGCCGCAGAGAACACGCAGGCCGGCACAAGGTTGTTTTGCCGCCGTCGTGTTTTCTGCGGCCTAATGTTTTCCTTCCCCTGAGTTGCGTGCCTTGCCGCCCATTGACTATAATCCGGCTGCGGCGCACGTTTGCGCGCCGGTTTCGGCATGGGGATCATGAACCGCTCACGGCAGCAGCGTACAGCCGTCACGACAATTGAGGCCAGACGAGACCGCGTTGCGGCTATCGCGTCTCGCATTCCGCGTCGAGCGGCGCTGCGGCTTATGTTAGCCTCTGGCCTCGCGGCGCTGTACGCGTACCTGCCAGGAGCAAACCCCACGCTCGCCGCGACTGCCGGCAGTTCTATGCTTGACCGCTGCCTGCTCCGCCTGGCCCCCTATCCAGCCAAGCGTCGACTCATCACAGCCGGCCAATTTTCTGCACATCTATCCGCCCGAAGTAACGACAGCCTCTCGCAGTCCGCTATAACCGGGGCGGGAAATCGCATCATCCAAACCGCCCGCTGGCGCAGCGGCAGCAACCCCAACTATACCGCTACGGCCTTGATCGACGGGCAGCGCTTCATCTGGGCCGCCTGCTTCAATAGCCGCAGCGTCACCCAACTCAACGCCTCACAGGGAACGACAGCATCCTTTGACGCGGGCAGCGGCATGTCCCCGCTCGACGTCGCTTACGACGCAACCCGCAATCGCCTTGTGGTCGCCAGCGCCGACCAAGAAGCGCATTTCTCAGTCATCGACCTAAATCGCTCCGGCGAAGTCATTGCGCGTTACGCACTAGCGCCGTCCGCTGGCCAGGTCCCCTGCGACGGCGGCGCGCAGGGGGTCGCCGTCGACGCGCACGGAGATTACTGGTTCACCCTCGCCTATTCGGGCCAAACCGGCCGCGGCGCGGTCGTCAAGGTGAACGGAAAGACGCTGCAGCCGGCTCTTGTCGTCAAGGACCTCACACCCGCCGCCCCCCTGGAGGGCCTCAGCAACCCCAACGGCATCGTCACCGGAGATGACGGACGCAACATCTACACGTTTTCCGATACTGGCCGCGCCCATCATTTCGACCTGGACGGAACCCTGTTGCGCACGTTCACGACTGTATCGACCGGGTATCGCGGCGCGGTCAGAGGCCGCGACATGTGGGTCGCGGCCTGGTATGCGCCCAAACCCGGCGAATACAACCTGACCCGCATCGACCTCAATACAGGAGAGCGCACTCTCCACACCTGCATTCCGCTGGCTAATAGCGCCGCCATCGACGAACGCGGGCGCGTCTGGGTAGCCGGAGACGCCGGCCTGAGCGTGAACGAGAGTGACGGGTCGCTGCTTGCCGCCGGGTCCTTCGACGCTTCCCTAAACGGACTGGCCATCGGAGACGGATGCGCATATACAACGGCCTACGCCTATGCGTCGGGGAATGAGGACAGCCTGCTGCGCTTCACGCTGGCCGGCCCGCGCATCCGCATTCCGGCGATTCTTTTCAGCGGCGGAACATCGCCATGAGCGCCGCCGCCTTTCCTCCCGTCACGCAGCAACCAGCGCCTCTGCCGCGTTTCGCAGGAACCGCTCTGAGTTTAGCCAGTCTCGTCGCGCTTGCATGGCTAATCGCAACCCAGCCGCTTCTGCTTGTCGCGGCCAATCTAAGCGCCACAGCCGCATGCATTCTCCTCATTCGTTGGCCGTGGTTGATCTGGCCTGTCCTAGCGCTCGTCTTGCCCATCGCCAGCGGCTACCGGATCGGCTCCATCACCGCCACCGAAACGCTGGTGGGTGCCGGGCTCTTCTATTGGCTGGCGCATGGCGCGCGTAGGCGAAGCCTATCCGTATACGTCACCCCCTTGCTTGCGCCGCTCCTCCTCTATATCGGCGTTCTCCTCCTCTCATCCCTCCGGGCTAGGGATTTGGCCGAAGCAGTTGCAGAAGTGGTAAAATGGGCCGAGTTCACAGCAGTTATCGTTGTCGCACCCACAGTTGTGTCGCAACGTACTGCACAGTGGTTCGCAGCCGCGCTTGTCGCCGCAGGCGTCGTCCAGGCGTTGCTCGGTCTTTACCAATTCATCTTTGCGATCGGGCCGGAATGGTTCATCTTGTTCGACCGCTTTATGCGGGCCAGCGGCGTTTTTCGCCAGCCCAATCCCTTTGCCGGCTTTTTGGGGCTAAGCCTTCCCCTTGCCGCTAGCCTCGCTCTTTGGGGATGGGGAGGCGTCATCTGCAAGGAGAGCCGTGACGCGCAACGTCTCGTCTGGGCGGCCTATTATTCAGCGGCGACCGTCATTGTCGCAGCCGGACTTCTCGCAAGCTGGAGTCGCGGCGGATGGCTGGGAGCAGTCGCCGGCTTGGTCGTCGTTCTCATGCTGCGCAGCCGAGCATCATTCGTCTGGTCGTCGGTCGCCGCTATTCTAGCCGCTAGCGCCGGTCTGCTGGGCATGTTCAGCCCAAGCATGGTTCCCGCGGGGGTGCGAGACCGCTTATTGAGCCTGCCCGCAAGTTTTCGCATCGAGGCGGCGCTGTCCCAGACCGTGACCGACGAAAACTTCGCTGTGATTGAGCGTCTGGCGCATTGGGCGGCCGCGCTGCGCATGTGGGAGCAAGCGCCTTGGCTGGGGATCGGCCCCGGCAACTACGCCGTAGTCTATCCGGCGGTGCGCCTGCCGCTTTGGGAAGAGGCGCTTGGACACGCGCACAATATCTACCTGAACACCTTGGCGGAAAGCGGATTGATCGGGTTAACAGCTTTCGTCGTAATGTGGCTGGCCCTTGTCGTTTGGGTCTGGCGCCGCCGCGGTTCCACCGGTAATTGGCAGACGGCGGCCTCGCTGGGCGTGCTTGGCGCCATCGCCCACAGCGCCGTTCACAACGCAGTCGATAACATTTTCGTCCAAGGCAATTACTTGCATCTCGCACTGTCGATCGCCCTACTCGCCGCGGCATGCAACGGCATAGACAGGTCTCGCGCCACTTTGCGACGCCATTGACGGGAAAGGAACTCGTCGTTTGACCATCGCCAACGTGCGACATCTCGCTCGCTCCAATAAAAAAGAAGTCAAACGGTTCGCCAAGTTCGCGATCGTCGGCGCTGCCGGGTCCGTCACGGACTTCGCCATACTCAATGTCTTGGTGCAGCTCTTCGGCGCGTCGCTCGTCGTCGCCAATACCTTCAGCTTTACGGCTGCCGTCATTCAGAACTTTTCGCTCAACAGGCTGTGGACCTTTCCTGAGAGTCAATCGCGCCGCGCCGGCGGTCAACTGCTCCAGTTCGTCGGCGTGTCAGTAATTGGCCTCGGCATCAACCAGCTCGTTTTCCTGACAATCCACCATCTGCTTGAGTCGTTTTGGATCTCGCACCTCGGTCCAGACATCGGTTTCCTGATCAGCTACAACTTCGCCAAGCTATTTGCCATCGGCGTCGTGCTCTTCTGGAACTTCTCCGCTAACCGTCTATGGACGTATCGCGGTTTGTAGCCCGCCCCTCCATATCGTGAACGCCATTGCCGTAGATTATACGCCTGCGATACGGCAACAGGCCGGAATTGGGCGCATCGTCCGCGGCCAAATTCACGCCCTGATTGAAGCGCGCCCCGAACTCGACTGGCGACTGTTCGTCGTCGGGCGGGTCAGCCCGCAACAAGCCGCCGAAGCCCCCCTGCCGTTACGCAGCACGCCGCTGAGCGAACGCAATATGGTGCGCCTTTGGCACCGGCTCGATGCGCCTTGGCCTACGGTTGAGACGTTTAGCGGAGGCCCGCTCGACATTTTCCACGCCACGGATTTCGCACTCGCTCCAAGCCGCGCCAGAGCCAAAGTACTTACTATCCACGACCTTGCCTTCCTTTTCTTCCCGGACGCCTCGCTGCCGAGCCTGCACCGCTATCTGAATGTGGTCGTGCCGCGCAGCGTGCGTCGCGCCGATCACATTCTCGCCGACAGCCACAGCACAGCCCGCGACCTGCAGGAACAATGGTCCGTACCTCCAGACCGGATTTCGGTCGTTCAGGGCGCTGTCGATCACGAACGGTTTCGGCCGGTAACGGACGCAGTCCGCCTCCGGGACTTGCGCGACCATTATGGCATTCATGACCGACCATTCATCTTCGCGCTCAGCAGCCTGCAACCGCGCAAGAACTTTGTCCGGCTGATCGAAGCCTATAACCTTGCCCGGCACGACGCGAATATCAAACACCTGCTCGTCATCGGCGGCGGCAAGGGCTGGCTGTACGATGAGATTTTCGCCAAAGTCCGCTCGCTAGGGCTGGCTGAACACGTTCTCTTCGTCGGCTTTGTGCCCGAAGACGACCTGCCCGCCTTCTACAGCGCGGCGGACTTCTTTGCCTACCCTTCGCTATACGAAGGGTTTGGGCTGCCCATCGTCGAGTCTCTGGCCTGCGGCACGCCGGTGCTAACTGCCGATAACTCCTGCCTGCCCGAAGCGGGCGGACCGGGTGCGCTCTACGTCCACGCCGAAGACGTCGAGGCCATCGCACAGGGTATCGTTCGCCTCTGCCAAGATGCCAACCTCCGCCAGACGCTGCGTCAAGCCGGTCAAGCGCATGCCGCTCGCTTCACCTGGCAGCGCAGCGCCGAACAACTGTGGCGCGCCTATGAAATTGCCCTCTCCAACTAAGCGCACAGGAGTTGATTCGCCGTGACCGACAAGCCTCTCCCCGCCAAGTCCGTCGCCGACTCCGCACTCACGCTCACCCAGTTCATGCAGCCGGAGCACTCCAACAGTCTGGGGACGGTGCATGGCGGCGTCGTACTCAAGCTGTGCGACGAATGCGCCGGCATCGTGGCGCGGCGACACGCCCGGCGCCCCACCGTCACCGTCACGGTCGATAGCGTCACCTTTCATAAGCCGGTGCTGGTCGGGCAGCTCCTGCTCGTACACGGAGCAATTACCTACGTGGGGACCACCAGCATTGAGGTAGAACTGCGCGTCGAGACCGAGAACCTGCTGACAGGCGAGATCGTTCATACCAACAGCGCCTACTTCGTCTATGTGGCGCTCGACGACGACCTGCGTCCCACGCCTGTGCCTCCTCTCGATTTGCACACCGAAGAGGAGCGCCGCAAGTTCGAGGCGGGCCGGCAGCGTCAATTAGCCCGCCTCGCGCGGCGAGCCTAGCGCGTGCCATCTACGCCCGACAAGGAGTACGTATTGGCTATGCCCGTCAAAGCCATTCAAGCGAGCCCGTCACCATCCGACACATCGCCCGGATTACTGCGATGGCTTTTGCCGGCTGCATGCCTGCTTGCGCTTGCCGGCTATTTTGCACCGTGGGTGAACCACCGGGCCGCCGGTCTCGTCATCACGGGGTTGGACCTGGGAGAATATGTAAAGTTTCTGCCCGTCGTGCGTAATGGCGTCGTCTCCGTCTGGCGGCAGGGTTTCTACATCCCGCTGGTCGCCGTGAGCCTGAGCTGTTCGCTCATAGCCTATCGCCGCGCATGGCGCTTTGCATTGCCGATGAAGCTAACGTTGCTCCTGATCGCGGCCGTCGCGGCGTTGAACATGCTGCCGCCCGCCTGGTCGCCGGCGGTCTTGGTCGCGCCGGAATTCCGGCTGCAAACAGTATGGATAGCGCTCTGTCTGGCTGCGTTTGCCTTCAGCCCCTTCTTGGGATTGCTGCCCGCCGTCGCCGCCTATGTTCCCATCCTGCTGCTCGGCGTGGCAGGCATCTGGCTGCCGGTAAGCGGCTTCCTGAGCGTTCTGCCCGACATCCGGAACCTCTATCGCTCGCCCCTTGTCCCCGGCTGGGGCATGTACCTGATGATTCTAGGTCTGGCCGGCCTGACCGTGTTCTCAGTCCTGGGCATGCGCAGCGAGCATCTCTCTGACTATCGCCACGCACACAACCGCGTACACAGCTAGGAGCAACGCAATGCGCATCGGCGTCGCCAACGACCCGAACCGGCCGCTTACCGACGAGATCCGGTGGATTGCCGCTGAGAGCTTCGACTTCGTAGACCTGCACTTCGCACCCCCTAATGCAGCGCTGGAGAGCACTGACTGGAAAGACGCTCGCGCGCTGCTAGAGCAGACGGGGATCACCGCGGTCTGTCGCGCCCCGGCCTACCTGCCCATCGATAACCCTTCGCCCCTCGTCCGTCAGGCCGCGCTCGACGAGCTCCGGCGCTGTGTCGACGCAGCAGGGATCCTGGGCGCGCCATTGCTCACGACGTTCTTCCGCGGTTGGCCGCCTCATATATCGGAAGAGAGCGGCTACGACTATCTTCGCCAGTATCTGCACATCCTCATCGAACACGGCGCGCCCCAAGGCGTCGCCGTGGCGCTGGAAAACACGGCGGACAATCGCCGCCAACTCAAACATTTCCGTGAAATCTTCCGGCGGCTGCCCAAGCTCAAACTGGCTTACGACATCGGCAACGGCAATGTCAACACAGCCAAGAGCATGACACGCGACTACCTGTTCGCCTTTGCCGACAGATTGGGCCACGTCCGCATCAGCGACAACGATGGCGCTCGCCCCGCCTACCTGCCCTTCGGCGCGCCTGAATCCGGCGGCCTAGACGTCGCACGCGAACTGCGCAGCCTAAGCGGTTTCGGCTACGACGGCTCGATTACTTTGGAGATTCGGGGAGACAGAAGATGGCTCCTGGCCTGTCGCGCTATCTTGCGCGAGCTTTGGCAGGAGAATGCCTAGGCGTTACCCGCCCTCAATTATAACGGCGTCCGTCGTGATCGTCGGGCTGACCGTCTCGCTCGCTTCCACGGGCGACTCAGCCGCATTCCCTGCAGGAACAATATCGAGCGAAACCACGGGCGCGCCTGTCGGCGGCGCAGGGCACTGAGTGCTGTCTTTGCGGTAGGAATCCGCCATGACCGGCGCGTCCCAAATGCCGTCCACAACCTGTTGCACCTTTGCCGGATCGGTGATAATCAACACCGAGGCGCCGCCCTCCGTGATATGGCTCTGCAATTCCTTCAACGTAATGCCGCTTGCGCGCACATTTCGTGCGTCCAGTCCAATGCCGAACTGGATCAATTCGACCATCTGCAACAAGCTCAGGTCAGTTTCAAACGAGTCGCTGAACGCCCGCCAAAGTTCCGGAAACCGTCGCAACAGATTGGTATTGAGCGCCTGGTCGCGCAACGCCCACAAAAATTGGCGCTGGCGATTCGCCCGGCCAATATCGCTCTCGCTCAGCCGCAGACGAACAAACCAGTTGGCGGTCTCGCCGTCCATGTGCACTTCGCCCGCGGGCAATGTGAAATACTCCCACGAATTCGTATCGAGGTTGAAGATCGGCTCATAGAACGGGCAATCGAGGTTTACCGTCACCCCGCCCACGGCGTCTACGATGGACTCGAAACCTGTTAACTCAAAGCGCACCCAATGGCTGGCGGCGATGCCAAGCGTATCGCTCAGCACGTCCGAGACAAGCGCCGGGCCGCCGCCTTTGACCCGTGTTACCCGCTCCCCAATATAGTCCGCCTGATTGATTCGCCCATAGCCGTAATTAGGGATCTCGATGTACAGATCGCGCGGGATGCTCAGCACCGCCGCCCGCTGCCGCTCTCGGTCCAGCCCGACCACAATGATGGTATCCGTCCGCCAACTTGCATCGTACGGCCGCCGGTCCGTACCCAAGACGAGGATGTTCTCCGTCTCACTCCAGGCAAAGGCCGGTTCCGCCGGAACATCAGGCTTGTCGGCTAGCTCGGACGGCGTTTCACCCGGCCCCTCATATAACATGAGATTTGCGCTGGGGCCAAACGGAGGCGTCGGCGCATCTGCGCCCGGCGTCAATATGATCTGCTCAGGAACGGGCGCGGGCATGCCCACAAATACGGACTGCAAACAACCGGCCAATAAGAACGCCGTAAATATAGCAACCAAGGGCGCTAGATAACGAGACAAATGGCCCTCCTTATAAAGCCGCCGTATCGCGTGATTCTACGAAAATCAGGGCGGCGCCGTTGCCTCACCGATCTTCTCTCTGTAGGCGTGCGGCAACTCGCGCCGCCAGAGGGAAATGCCATGAGTGTCCCTCGTGGAACTCATCCAAAGCGGCGCCGCTCGAACGGCTGTACGCAGCGGCTTGCAACACCATGTCGAGCTTGTCTGCATCGCGCACCAGACGAGCCTCAGGGGTCGCCGCCGCCTCATACTCCGACCACAGGTCCACATACAGCGCGCCGGCGGGAAACTCCGCCATTATGCGCTCGATGGCGCGTTGCTCTGCCGCATGCTTCACGTCGCTGCCAAGCAGATCGCTCGCCCGTTTCGGCAGATCGGTTAGCGTCGCTTCCGCCAGGTCGTGCACCAAAGCGATGCGCATCACCCGCTGCGGGTCCAACATTTCCGATAGGCCTTCCGCTTCCGGCGCTGCGTTGATCAGATCGCACAAGAAGCTCGCCAACGCAACCGTGCCATAAGCGTGATCCGCCACCGATTCTGGTTGCGACACGCCGGCCAATAGCCAGCCCGTGCGCGGCAAGCTCTTTAGAGCGCGGATATGGGAAAATAGGGCTATGATGCTGTCTTCAGGCGTCGCCACAATAAACTTAAGGCCTGATTACTGATACGTGCGGCGCTAGGATCATCGGATCCGCCGTAGGGTATGCGCAAGGTATGCTCGCCGTCCTCGCCTGCCAGCGCAATCCAGGTGACGCCTTCGGCGTTGCCGAAGACGCCTTCGTCGCTGCCGGATGTACCCAACACCGCCAGTCCGTATGTAGCGCCCGCTGCGGCGCGCACAGCCCGTGCGCAGCGAGTAGCCGCTGCCTCGCTGGGCGCACCGTCCTGCGCACGTACTGCCTCTTCCAAGCTCGAAGGTAATTCGGGGCTTGCAGACGTCCAAGCAGGAATCTCTTCAACGGCGGCCATCGCGCCGGCAAGCCGCTTAGCCGCCAACCCCGAGGTGTTCGACTCGTACAACGCCACCGTGCGCCCCGTGCGCGCCAGCAGAGCCGCAATCACCGCCTCAATCGGCTCGCCCGGCTCTGTGCTATACACGTACTCCCCCACCGCCGCCATTACGCACGCCGCCGTGGCGTCGATCAGCGCTTCGGCTTCCTCTGCCGTCGCCGCCCTCGCCGTGACTCGTATGTCAGTCTGCGCCGTGTGCGCCGCCAGTCCGACTGTTGGGTTTGCCTCCAACATCAGCGCGCCCAACTTGTTGTCCAATGCGCTCTCGCCGATTCCGACTGTTCGCAGCACGCGGCGGCGAATGATGCCCGCTTCCCCACTGCGCGCCCGCAGATATGGCAGCACGCTGTCCGTCATCAAGCGCATCATCTCGCGCGGCACGCCTGGCAAGGCGATGATCGTTCCTTTTTCCGTTTCGACGATGAAGCCCGGCGCTGTGCCTACCGGGTTCTCGATAAGCGTCGCCCCCTCCGGTATCAATGCCTGCTGCCGGTTATTGTCCGTCATCTCTGTGCCGAAGCGTGCGAAACGTGCGCGCAGCGCTTCCAGGGCGCGGTCATTCATCGCCAACGGACGTCGCGTGGCAGCGGCAATCGCCTGCCTGGTGATGTCGTCAGCCGTGGGTCCAAGCCCGCCGCTCACGATGATCACATCGCTGCGCGCCAGCCCAAGTTCCAAAATGCCTCGCAAGCGCGCTTCATTGTCCCCAACGGTCGTCTTGTAATACAGATTGACGCCCGCCTCGCGCAGTTGCTGGGCCATCCATGCGGCATTGGTGTCGACGATTTCACCCAACAGCAGTTCTGTGCCCGTGGTGACGATTTCGGCCGCTAGGCCTTTGCTCGGTGCAGTCATGCTTGCGCTCCGCCGGCCCTTCCCATCAAATCATCAATGCGATCTGACCGCGCAGCGCCTTCATGCGGTCGGCAATCTCCGCACGCCCATTCTTGCGCATGTCCTCTTCCAATGCCTTCATGTTGTCCACAAAGTCACGGTTCAGTAGAGAACGGTTCTCGCGCAACAACTGGCGGGCGGTTGCATCGTCCGGCGCCGTCAAAAGCTGATTGAGCAGACGCATATCAGCCGGCAGCCGTTCCTGAGCGATCTCCATCGCCTGCTGATACACCCTTGATAGCCGCCGCGCCGCTGCCGTAGCGCCCTTCTGCTCCGCAGCGCGGATGTTGGCAGCCAACAGCGACAGAAACACCTCGTCGATAGAGTCAGCGTGTTCACGCAGAACAGCCGCCGTGTCCGTAGACTGCAAAACCTCTTGCAGCACGGCCTGAGCCTCTTCCGCCATCTCCGCTTGAGCTTGCTGCTGTTGCGCCTGCACTTGCTCCTGAATCTCCAGCAGGAAGGAACGCAACGCCATCAACTCGGCGCGATCTTCCTCATCCTTCGCTGCGTCGATGCGTTGTGACAGCGCCATCAAGAACTGGTAGTCAGTGGGGATGCCGGTTGCAATCGACAGCGTACCCGTTATCTGCTGACCGTTCTCCCCACGCCACGCTTCCAGCACGATGTCCAACACCTGATCGTGCGTCGTGCTTTCCTGTAGGCGCGCCAGCAAGGCCCGCACCTTCTCCTGCTGCTTCTTGACAGCTTGGCCGGCCTCGGTCGTCTCGAGCAGCCGTTCGCGCAACTTGCGCAGTTGCTCAAGACCACCATCCTGCCCCTGCCCGCGCGACATGAGCAGCACTTGGTCGAGCAGCGTAAAGAACTCCCGGTCAATCAGATCCGCGCTGCGCTTCAACAAAATATCGAGCGCCCCAGGATCATCGGCCACGGTGAGCAAGCGCTGCAGCAGCGCCGTCTGATCGCGCTGTTTGCGAAGCATCTCGGGCGTGACGCCCTCGAAGCCCCACAACTGCTCCATCAACTTATCCCACTCAACGAATTGCCGCGGCTGCAACATATAGCCCTTGCGCGACTCCGACGGAATCTTGCGCATCAGCATCTGCGTCAGATCGCCGATGGCCTTCTGCCGCTGCACCTCCTCGCCCATGCCTTCCAGCGGCATATAGACGCCCAAAAACTGGTTTTCCGGGTCATGCACCATCAGCGGAGCGCTCAACTGGCCGCCTGCTCCGCAGCTTTGGCACATAGCGACGTTGATCTGCCCGCCCAGAAGCGGACCGCGCAACTCCGGATTAACGCCCAGGTCAATCACCGAAAAAACGGGTACGACATAGCTTGCCCCACACGAAGGGCACCGCACCTGCGCTGCACGCGGCGGAAATGCAAAATCCATCCCCTGGCCGCCTTGGCCGCGACGCGCCGGCTGTTCCGCCGGTTGCTCAGCAGCGCCTTGTTCGGCAGGCGCCTCGGGCTGGCGTTCCGGCTCCGGCTTCGGAGTCCTCGCCCCCTTGGGCAGTTCGATTTTGCCCTCGGGCTTCGGTTCGCGGTCTTGACCTGGCAGCAATATTCCACTCATAGCATCCTCTTTTTCTTCGAGCAACGTCGCAAACACATTAGTTGATTGTACCCGAATCCCTGGCCTCGCCCAAGTAACTGACCGGGCGGGATTTGACTACAGGAATTGGCGCCTTGCCCCCCAGACCGCTATAATCGTATCAGCAGGTCCTGCCTGCGGCGAACCATGATCAGAGGAACCTATGGCGCGTACACCGGTCCGCACATGCATTGATCGCATGCTGCCAATCGAATTGCTGCTCGATTCAATGGGCCGATCTCTACGCGAAAACCCGCATAACGCCGCCGCCTTGAACATGCGCACGCCTCTGCCCGGCGTCCTGCCCGTTCACCCGCAGCCGGCGCTCGCCGCCCTAACCGGCAAGCTCTGGCAGCCGGGACGCACCTTGCGCATCTCCTTTCTCGACGGCGATCCCGCCGTACAGGAGCGAATTCCCGAGTTCGCCGCACTGTGGACTCGACACGCCAATCTCCATTTCGACTTTACGCAGGACCCCGATGCCGAAATTCGCATTTCATTCGCCAAACCCGGCTCATGGTCCTATATCGGCGTCGACGCCCTCTCCGTACCAGCCAATCAGCCCACGATGAATTTTGGCTGGCTGACCCCCTCCACCGGCGACGATGAGTTTTCTCGCGTCGTCACCCACGAATTCGGACACGCGCTTGGCTGCATTCACGAGCACCAAAGCCCGGCCGCCGGCATCCCCTGGAACAAGCCGGCCGTCTATGAATACTATGCCGGCCCGCCCAATTATTGGAACAAGAGGCAGGTTGACATTAACATCTTCGAGCGCTACAACGCCGAGATGACGCAGTTCTCGCAGTTCGATCCGGAATCGATCATGCTCTATCCCATCCCCAACGAGTTTACAGTCGGCGACTTCGAGGTCGGATGGAACCGCACGCTATCGATCACGGACAAGCAATACATCGCCGCCCTCTACCCGGCTGAGGAAAAATCCGCCGTCCCCATTGCCGTCGACGCAGAGCCGATTCCGGCATCGATCGGCCGTTACGGAGAAGTAGACGCCTTCTTCTTCATCGTGACGCGCCCGGGAACATACCAGATCGAAACCGAAGGCCGCACCGATGTCGTGGCAAGCCTCTTCGGCCCCGACGACGATACCCGCCCAATCGCACAGGACGACAATAGCGGCCGTCGCAAGAACGCGCGCATCGTCGTCGCCTTGACGCCGGGCGCGTACACGGTGCGCGTGCGCCACTTCAGCGCTTCTGGCCTCGGCGATTATGCGATCAGCGTGCGCAGGGTAACATGAGGGTCCGCATACCTTCGGTCTTGCTCGCAGACCGACGCCGCCGGCGCGCAGCATTAGGCCGGCTTGGCCTCTGTCTGCAGGCGAGCGTCTTCGCCTTGTTCCTTGTAGCCGCTCTCGCTAATCCGCGTGCAGCGCGCCTCGCTGCGCAGTCCCCGTCCCCTGTCGAGTACGAGCGTTACGACGTAGACGTCCAACTAGAGGACGATGGCGATCTGAGCGTTCGCATCCGCCAGCGCGTGCGCTTTGCCGGCGAGTTTGAGCGCGCCTTTCTAGAAGTGCCTAAGGACTTTACCAACGACATCGAAGACATTGCCGTCTATCTGGCGAACGGCGACACCCTGTCTCCGATGAGCGCGGAGCTTACCGATTCGCCTGAATCTGTTTCCGTCGCCTGGAGCTACCCGCGTACCAATCCTGGCGACGTTCTCGATTTCGTCATCGACTATACCGCCGCCGGCGCGCTCTGGGTCTACAACGACCGCGATATCCTGCGCTGGGACGCGATTCATGCCGATCGCAGCGGCGCGCCCGTTCAGTCGAGTCGCATTACCGTCCGCCTGCCCTCCTACATTCCGCTCGATGCCGTGCAGACCGCCGCCCTCGGCGCGTCTCACGTCGTGGACCGTCTCGACGGCGCCTTCGTCTTCACACTTCAAGACGATCTGCCCGACGGCCAATTCTTCAACATCGAGGTCAGCTTCCCCCACGGTCTCGTCAACGCCGCCATTCAAGAGTGGCAGAAGGCGGTCGACAGCGAGGACTTGGAGGCGAAACTAGAGCGTTTAGACGTTCGCATTTGGATCAAAAAGAACGGCACGCTTGTTATCCGCGAGGAGATGGACGTCGCCGTCACGGCAGGCGTGCTCTACGATGCCTACCGCGAGATCAAGCGTCTCTACCTCGACGATGTGACGCACCTCCGCGTTCTCCACGACGACCGCCCGCTGCCGCCCGGCGATCCCCCCTGTGACGAATGCCTCGTCGTATCGGGCGTGCCGCGCCAAGACGACTGGGTGCGTTATGACGCCGGTCGCAACCAGGTCCGGATCGACGAGACCCGCACCGGTCATGTACGCGCCGACTGGTTCATTCGCCCCGCCTATCCCGCCCAGACGGCGCGCTTTGCCGTGGAGTTTGCCGTCCGCGGTGCGGTCCGGCAACAAGAAAACGCCCAATCATTCCAGTGGCAGGTTGTGCCCGACTTCGGCATCTGGCCCGCTGCTTCTTCGCTACATATTTGCCCGCCGGAAGGTCTGACAGCCGATCAGTTGGATGTGACGCACTCTCTGCCCTCCGTGTCGTTGCGGACGGATGCCGGCGGCTGCCTCTCCGGACACTCTCCAGAACCCCTACCGTCAGGGGAGCTGTGGGAGATCGACGTCACAATGCCAAGCAACGCAGTGACGAATACCGTTCCCCAATGGCAGGCTGACTTGGAAAACGCCTTGGCCGAACAAAGCGCCGCGGCGATAACACGCGCTCGGCGGCAGTTAGCCCTACTGGTCGTCGCCATCCTTACCGCTGTTGCATTCATAGCGGGAGCCGTCGTAGGCTGGTTCCGGTGGGGACGCCGGCGCCTGCGCGAACAACTCGGCGGCTACGTCAGCGAACCGCCGTCCGCTCTGGCGCCTGGCATTGTCGCCTATTTGGCCGATGGCGCGGTGCGTTCCAACAGCCTACTCGCC
Source organism: uncultured Caldilineaceae bacterium (assembly GCA_964649875.1). Classification (GTDB taxonomy): domain Bacteria; phylum Chloroflexota; class Anaerolineae; order Caldilineales; family Caldilineaceae; genus JASGTU01. The sequence goes on along the minus strand of CAZYSJ010000002.1, from coordinate 33,250 downwards.
TCTCTCCTACAGCTTGCGATGCTCGGCTTAATTGAACTCGATATGAGCGATGAGCTGGCCCTGCGACTGAGACAGACAAGCGAAGTGTCGGAAGCCGACCTGCGCAGCCCAGTCGTTGGCCACAAAGCCGTTCGCAACACGCACCTGACCTACTTGTTCAACCGGGTCATTCTTCCCGCGGCATCCGCCGAAAAATACACGCCCCTCGGTGATCTGAGCGCCAAACTTCAGCGCGCCTTGCCGGAGTTCTACTCCGCTATGGCCTATGATGCACAGGTCTATCTGCTAGGCCGCAGATTCAGCCGGAAACGCGCGCTCAGCAACCCGCTCGTCCTCATGCTGGCGTGGTTTGCCGCCGCCGGCATCATCATCTATTCGACATTCCGCTTTAGCCTGCCCAGCAGCGTTTCCATTTTTCTGGTCGGGGCGACGTTCCTCGTATTCTTCACGCTGCACGCGGTGCGCGAGCTCGGCGCAGGCGGCGCATACACCGACCTCGGCGCCGCAGAAAGGGCAAAGTGGATCAGATTCAAGAACTATCTGGCGGATCTAAAAAAGTACGGGGACCTCAGCGCTGCCCGGCAAGTCATGGAGCGGCATTTCGCCTACGCCGTCGCCCTCGGCGTTGAGGAAAACGTCCTGGCGCAGATCGACCGCCGCATGTCCGAACGGCCGACCTGGCTGGCTCCGCCTTCGTCGCCGCCACGACCAAGCCAGGGGCATGCCGGCGCCCAGGCGTCCGTCGTACAGACCGGACCGCCTCCCCCGCAGCAGCGCCCCTCCGCCAACAAACGCCCGCCCATCGTCCGGCGAGTGCGCCCGGCCACAAGGCTTGCCGGCATATCGCGCACGCTTGGCGCATCGCTTGAGCGCACCAGCGCTTCATTGGGCGCCCTGCTCAGCACGGCAGCCGGTTCTACAACCGGCTCGCCTATACGGATTCTGCTCAACAGTGCGGGCGGCACGCGATCGATGAGTTGGGAGGGGAACGAGCCGGTCAACAGCATACTCGACGACATCTTGAACCAGTCCATGAGCGACATGCGCCGCGCCGCGGCAGAACGAGAGCGCTCATCCTTGCCTGCTCGCAGCCGTTCTGCCACGCGCGCCAACTCGCCGTCGCGTTCAAGCGGCGGCTTTGGCTCTAGGCGCACAACTTTCGGGTCAACAGGCGGGTCGAGCGCTTCAAGCAATTCTAGAGCGTCAGGAGGGTTTAAGTCGTCAAGCGGCAGCCGGCGCAGCGGCGGCGGCGGGCGCAGCGGCTTCAGTTAGCCGGCAATATAACAGCCGATTCGTGCCGGATCTACGGGTACGGAATCGCCAGTTCGCGCACGCCGGGCGCCTTTGCGCCCAAACGTTGCGCCTCTTGCACATACTCCGGCTCCTCCCTTTCGGCCTTGGGCGAGTCCAAGTACTCCAGCGCCGCCCGATGCCCTGCGTCGAACATCAAGTCGCTCTTGCCGAAGTCAGAGAACGAAGTCTCAGCGTAATCGCGGATATGGATGTGATGCAGATCGATGGATTCATCCTGCCGCGCACGGGCTAGGTCGCGCAGCAACGACTGCACCGTCATCGCCGTAATCGCGGTCATGGCTACGTCTACCACGCCCTGGGCGGCCGGCTTGCGCTCCTCGCCGCGCCCCACGTTGATGACGTAGATCTCCCTAGCGCCGCGGTCCATGGCATAACTCGCCGCCACGTTCGCCAGAATTCCGCCATCCGCCAATTGCAGCCCGTGATAGGTCACCGGAGGATGAATCACCGGTACGGACGCGCTCGCTGCTACCGCATCCACAAGAGCGACGGCAGGGTCTTCGCCGAACACGTACAGCTTGCTCTCGCGCAAGTCCGCAGCCGTCACGAAAAGAGGCAACCGCAAATCGCCGAATGTCGTCACGCCCGCCGGCAAGCTCTGCTCGATCAGCCGGCGCAACCCGTCCCCGGCAAAGAGGCTGTTCCGTCCCCGCAATACGCGCAATGCAATAGACAGCAAGCCGCCGGGGTAGACAGTCTGTTTGTTAACGGACCGCCATCGCTCACGCAACGCCTCAAGCGTCGCCGCAGAATAGCCGTGTGCAGCGACGAAACACGCATTGATCGCCCCGGCTGACGTCCCCACCAGAAAGTCCGGCGTGATGCCGCGCTCCAACAGCGCAGCCATCGCGCCGGCTTCCAGCGGGCCTCGATTGCCTCCGCCGCTCAATACAAAGGCTATCAACCCCGTCTCCTTCCCGTGATTTGCCCCGCGTTCGCGCTATGAAGAAGGCGCGTTTGACGCCGCATCGTCAGAATCGCCCGCGCTAAACGTTGGACTCACGCCTTCGCCGGCGATAACCACGATATACTCGCCCTTCAGCGACTTTCCCGAAAACTCGCGCCCCAACGCCGAAAGCGAGCCTCGCTCCACACGTTCATAAAGCTTGGTCAGATCATTCGCCACCGCAGCGGGCCGGTCGCCGTACACCTCCAGCGCATCCTCCAAAAACGCCGCCAATCGGTAGGGACTCTCATAAAAGACAAGCGTATGGGGCGAATGTTCATCTACCGCTAGAAAACGTTTACGCGGACCGGCCTTGCGCGGCGGAAAGCCGCGAAACGTGAAGCTGTGCACCGGCAAGCCGGACAGCACCACCGCCATCACCAGCGCCGTCGGGCCGGGGATCATCGTCAAACCGATATCCGCGCCCTCGGCGTTGGCCTGCAAGACACGCCGCACCAACGTGAATCCGGGATCGGAGATGCCCGGCGTTCCTGCGTTCGTGACCAATGCCACGGACTGCCCGGCGCGCAACATACCGAGGATGCGTTCGCCGGCGCGCGCCTCATTGTGCTCGTGGAACGCGATCTGCGGCTTCTCAACGCCAAAGTGCTTGAGCAGCAGGCCCGTCTTGCGCGTGTCTTCGCTAGCCACCGCATCGACCGCGGCCAGCGTCTCCAGACCGCGCAGCGTCATGTCCTGTAGGTTGCCGATAGGTGTCGCCACAAGGTATAGCATAATCGAGCGGCAGAAGGCAGCGGCGCGTCAGGCCGTCAACGTTCCCTTAGTGCTCGGCACTCCCTTCCTGCGCTCGTCGATGCGCGTCGCGCCAGACAGAGCGCGCCCCAACGCCTTGAAGAGCGCCTCCGTCTTGTGATGATCATTGCGCCCATAGACCGCCTGCGCATGTACGTTCATCCGGCCATGCACTGCCAAAGACTCGAACAGGTGAAAAAGCAAATCAGTCCCCAATTGCCCAACCCGCGGAGTGACGAACTCGCCGTTGAACACGCAGTAAGGCCTGCCCCCCAGGTCGACTGCCACCAGCGCCAACGCCTCATCCATCGGCACGTAGCTGTGCCATGTACGCACCAAGCCGGCGCGGTCGCCCAATGCTTGATCCAGCGCCTTGCCCAGGCAGATCATCACGTCCTCGGCTGTGTGGTGGTCGTCCACATGCAAGTCGCCCTCAGCCTTGACGGCGAGATCGAACAGCCCATGTCCGGCGAAGAGCGTTAGCATATGGTCCAGGAACCCGATGCCGGTAGAGACATCGGCGCGCCCGCTCCCATCCAGATCAAACGTCAGTTTGATCCGCGTTTCGTTTGTCGACCGTTCGACCGAACCAGTCCTCATGAAGCCTTTGCTCCCATTTTCCTCAAGCGCCCCAATAGCTGTGTCATCATTCCAGGCTGCGCAGCGCCTCCATCAGCCGATCGGTCTGATCCGGTCTGCCCACCGAAACGCGAATGCAGTTCTCCAACCCCGGCTTGTTATAGTGACGCACCAACACGCCCTGCGCGGCAAGATCGGCTTTTAGCTGCGAAGCGTTTCGCCCTTTCACAGCGCACAGAATGAAGTTCGCTTCCGACGGCCAAGGGTGCAAGAAGCCTACGGTCTGTAATAGGGTGAAAAGCCGCACGCGCTCGGCGCGAATCTTACCCACCACATACGCCATATCGTCTATGTGGTTCAGGCTCGCCAGCCCCGCCACAGTCGCTGCCACATTCACGTTGTACGGCTGCTTGAACTTCCACAGATGCGGCATTAGCCAGGCCGGACAGGCTGCATAGCCCAATCGCAGTCCGGCTATGCCCGCCGCTTTGCTAAAGGTGCGCACGACCACAAGGTTCTCGATATCCGTCACCCACGCCGCGCGACTCGCATGGTCAGCGAATTCCACATATGCCTCATCCAACACGACGAGAAGCGGCAGCGCCAATAAACGTCGCAATTGCTCGTCGGGCAGCCAGTTGCCGGAAGGATTGTTGGGTGAGGTCAGAAAGAGAAGCTTGGCCCGCCCGCCGGAGGCCGCAGCCTCGACCGCGGCAACATCCACGCCGAAGTTATCGTCGCGCGGCACATCGATCACGGCCGCCCCGTTCAACTCGGCGTCAAAGCTATACATGCCAAACGTCGGCGGGCAGTTGATCGCGGCGTCGCCGGGGTCCAACACGATACGACACAGATAGTCCAACACCTCATCCGCACCATGCGTTGGCAGGATCTGGGCGGCGTCCACACCGATATAACCGCTCAGCGCCTCCCGCAGATCCGTCTGCTGCGGATCAGGATAGATGTGATAGTAGCTGTATTCCGCCAGCGCTTCGACCACGGCCGGCGACGGCCCATAGGGATTCTCGTTGGCGTCCAGCTTGACGATCCGCTCGACGGGAAGATTCAACTCGCGGCTGAGCACCTCGAAAGGGTGGATCGGCGCGTAGGGCGCCAAAGCCGCCACGTGCGACCGCAGCAGTTGCTCTGGATGAAACCGTTCTGCGTCCACTTGGCTTCTCCTCACAGCCGCCGTCGCACAGCCGCAGCGTGTGCGGTTAAGCCTTCGGTGCGCGCCAACGTCTCTGCAGCCGGGCCGATCTTCTGCAACGCTTCTTCGTTCAACCCGACCACGCTGATGATCTTGACGAAATCGCTCACATTCACCGGGCTGGCAAACCGCGCCGTTCCGCCGGTAGGCATGACATGGCTAGGGCCTGCTACGTAGTCGCCCAGCACCTCGAAACTCCGCTCGCCGATGAAGACGCCGCCGGCGTTGCGCACCGCACCCAAATAGCGCCAGGGATCCTCTACCAGCAAGCAGAGGTGCTCCGGCGCATAGGCATTGGCCAATTCAAAACACTCGTCCAGGTCTGCCGCGACCACGATGCCGCTGCCACGCGCCAACGAACCGGCAATGATATCTGCTCGGCTCAACTCCTCAAGCTGGCGCAAGACTGCTTGCTGCACGCGCTCCGCCAAAGCTGCGTCGGGCGTCAATAGGATCGCGCTGGCAAGCACATCGTGCTCAGCCTGCGCCAACAGATCCGCCGCCGCCAACTCCGGGTCCGCCGACGAGTCCGCAATCACGACCGTCTCAGTCGGGCCCGGCAGCCCGTCGATGCCTGCCAGGCCGAACACCTGCCGCTTGGCGAGCGTTGTGAACAAATTTCCCGGCCCGCAGATCTTGTCGACGCGCTCAACAGACTCGGTTCCGAAAGCCAGCGCGGCGATGGCCTGGGCGCCGCCGGAGACATAGACGACGTCCACGCCGGCAATGTCCGCGGCGATGAGCATCGCCGGGTGCGGCAGCCCCGTTTCTCGCTGCGGCGGCGTAATAACCGATACATACGGCACGCCGGCCACTCGCGCCGGAATAGCGGTCATCAGCAAGGAACTGGGCAGCGGCGCGGTCCCGCCTGGGCTGTATACGCCCACGCGTTCAATTGGCCGGACTAACTGGCCGAGCGTACCCTCTGCATCATTGTGGATCCAACTCAACGCCGGCTGGCGGCGATGAAACGCCTCAATACGCCTTGCGGCGAGTTGCAACCCTTCCACGACGCGCGGCTCGACCGCATCGTATGCTCGCCGAACTTGCTCGGGAGGGACAACGATATCCTGCAGAGCGACCCTATCGATGCGCTCCGCCCACTCGCGCAGCGCGACGTCGCCCCGTTCGCGCACATCGCGCAGGATTCGCCGCACAGCCTCATCCGCGCCGATCCGTTCCCCGAAGATGGCGGCAATGCTATCCGCCAGACTATCGGAAATTTCTATCTCATCCCATGCAGGGCGGCGCAGAATCGTCCTCTGCGCCGCTGCCGAGTCAATTATTCTCATCGAATGTCCTTGCTTATCGGTGAGGAGGCGGGCTAGTCGCTTCGCGTCTTCTCGTTCAGGCGTTCAGCATCTTCGATCTTGCCGAGCACGACCAGAATATCATTGGCCTCGATCCGGAAGCCGGCTGTCGGGCTGACAATTAACTCATCGCCGCGACGCACCGCCATCACATTTAGGCCAAAGCGCTGACGCAGGTTGCTTTCGGCCAACGTCTTGCCCCACAGGTTGCTCGGCGATATCAACTCAACCACGCCCACATCGTGGCTGACCTCCAGATAATCGATCAGATTTCCCGCGGCCAACTTCCTAGCCAGGCGCACGCCGGCCTCATGTTCAGGCAAGATCACCTCGTCGGCGCCGACGCGCAGCAGGATCTCCTTTTGCGTACGCGTGCGCGCTTTCGTAATAACCCGCTTCACACCCAAGCGCCGCAAAAGAACCGTCGCCAAAACGTTGCTCTCGAAATCCGTTCCGATGCAGACCAAGCCCGTATCAAACGATTCGACTCCCGCCTGGCGCAGCGCGTCGACATTGGTGGCGTCAAGCTGCAACACATGCGGCAGCGACGTGCTCAATTCCTGAACACGCGCCATATCGCTGTCGATGGCGAGCACATTGTAGCCATAGGTCAGCAGCGTGCGCGCCACCGAAGTGCCGAAACGTCCCAGTCCGATAACGACAAATTCCTCTTTCGTCTTGTCGTGCGGCTCACTGTGCGCAATTACGGCGCTGGCAGTCGGGCGCTCGCGGCGCGCATCCTCGCGGTCGCCGCCGAGCAAGTTCAAATGACTCAAAAACCGCGCCCACGATGTGTCAGAATTCGTCAACCTGCCTGGCTCCTGGCTCCGCCGCCCCGCTTGCCTAAGCGGACGCAATACACTTCACAATAAATCGCTGCAATCGCGCGCAAACCCGCACTGTTCACACAATAACCTTCAGTTCGCTTTACCGCGGGCAGTCACACCCATCACACCGAATCGACTCACGGCGAATCGTGCATCTATTGACTGTCGTCAAAAGCAACGCTGATCTTGGCCACGCCGCTCTGCGCGCCCTGCTGCGGAGTATAGAAGACGACCTCATACTTCGTCAATTTCCCCTCCAGATAGACGAACTTGCCCGAAAAGAAGCGCTCCTGCTCTAGCCAGCGCAAGAACACCCGGTCGCCTTCCCAAAGCGGCAATGAAGTCAGCTTGTCGTCGTCAATCCAACGGAGTACGCCCTCGTCAGACTCGATCAATTCCCCCGAAAACCGGCGCGCCACAAAGACAAACGCGTACCAGTCTTCGCCATTACTGAAACTGGGAAAGGTAAGCGCCCCGCGTAAGGACGGTTCATAAAGCGTTAAGCCGCTCTCCTCAAACACCTCCCGCACAACGCATTCTTCCGGCGTTTCCCCAGGCATCAGCTTGCCGCCCAGACCGTTCCACTTGCCGGCGTGCATGTCGTTTGGCTTCTTGATGCGATGCAACATCAGCGTCTTGCCGTCGGCTTTCACATAGCAGAGTGTCGCCAGTTTCATCGCTTAGCCGGCCTTAGTCGCGACCACAGTGCGCACCAAATCAAGAATTCGCTCCACCACCTCCTGCGGCGTAAGCGCCGTTGTGTCAATCACGACGGCATCCGCGGCCACGCGCAGCGGCGAGAGCGCCCGGCTGCTGTCGATTTCATCACGACGGTTGATATCCTCCAGCACCCGTGCATAGTCGACAGGCCGGCCGCGTTCCTCAAGTTCCTTGCAGCGACGGCGAGCGCGCTCTTCTGCCGTCGCATCCAGATACACCTTGAGCGGCGCATCCGGCATTACAACTGTGCCAATATCCCGCCCGACCATCACGACGCCGGCTTTGTCCGCATTGCCCTCGCCATATCGAAAGCCGATGCGCCGCTGATGCGCCGTCAGCGCAGCGCGCACCGAGGCATGCGCCGACACCGCCGATACGTTGCGGTCTATCTGCGGGCTGCGGATTGCAGCCGTAACATCTTCGCTCCCCACAAGAACGGTGCATTGCCGGCCGTCGCCTTCACCCTTGGCGGGCGGAAGCACGTCCAACGGCAGATCCGCCGCCAGCTCGCCGACCGTCTCGCCGTCTTCAACGTCGATCTCGCGCTGCAAGGCCGCCCACGTTACCGCCCGATACATCACGCCCGTGTCAAGAAACAAATAGTCGAGCGCCTCCGCCAGGGCATATCCCACGGTGCTCTTGCCCGAAGCGGCCGGGCCGTCGATCGTAATCACAGACGGTCGCAGGCGTCGCCCAAGTTCGCGCATCGACAAAGCAGCGTCGCGGCTCGCCTTTCCGCCGCCCGGCTTACTGTCCGTCAACTCCGTCATCACCGGCTTCCAGTTCTAGTCTCGATGGCATCTGGGTTAGCGGTTTGCTCGCCAAATACGCACGATGTCATGTTGCGCCCAGGGGGCTCCCAAGCGAAGCGTCTGTTCCTCTGCTCCGACGAGATTCTTCAGCTCGCTGGCGCTCGCTGCAGAATGACAGACGCTTGGCGATCAAACCACTTAGTGCACGGGCTCATAATGTCGGACAAAGCGAAACTGTGACTAACGTCGCTTGCGCGGCGTGTTTCGTCGCCGCGGAGAAGACGATGGAGAAGACGATCCTGTCCGGCGAGGCGAACGCACGCCTTTCGCAGAGGGCGGACGTCGCGGGGCAGTTCGTTCGCCTTGCGCCGCACGCTGCAAACCGGCCACCTCGCTGCGTGTGAGGTGCGCCGATTCGCCCACCGCCAGCTTCCCCAAAGTCAGCGGCCCAATCGCCCAGCGAATTAATCGCAGGGTGGGGTATCCCACGGCTGCAGTCATATGCCGGATCTGGCGCTTCTTGCCTTCGTGCAACAGAATCTCCAGCCAGACGCCGGTCTGCGGACCAGCGGAGATCTGCAACTCGGCGGGCAGCGACTCCGCCACCCGCACCTGAGCCGGCGCAGTGCGTCCTTCGGGCAGTTCCACCCCATCGCGCAGCTGCGCCAGCGCCTCGGCTGTTGGGCGTTCCTGCACCAACACATAATATGTCTTGGCATGTTCGAAAGAGGGATGCGTCAGCCGGTGCGCAAGCTCTCCGTCGTCAGTCAACAACACAAGACCTTCGCTGTGGAGATCCAGCCGGCCGACGGGAAAGACGCGACGTCCCGGCAGGTCGATCAAGTTCGCCACCGTTCGTCGTCCGCGCGCATCGCCGCCGATGTCTGATAATACGCCACGCGGCTTGTTGACTTTGACGTACACATGCCGCCGGTGAAAGTGCAGAGGCTTGCCATCCACCGCGATCTGGACGCGCTCCGGATCGACCTTGACGCCGAGTTCCGTCACAGTATGGCCGTTCACCTGAACGCGTCCGGCAGCGATCATCTCCTCGCACTTACGCCGGCTGCCTGCCCCGGCCGCGGCCATCACCTTATGCAATCGTTCTTCAGCCATCGTCATCGGACCGCCAATTCCTGCGCGCCGGCTATTCTATCGCCCACGCGCCACTCTACTCTGCCCGCCGCGCCCGTCTCCAATGCGACTTCGTCGGCAGACTCGTTAATCCAACGAAACCCGATCAATTCGGGGTCGCCCCATCGGTGCAACAAGGCGGACGCCGGCTCCCCATCGATAGCAAGGAGCGTCAACTCGCCATCCGCGCCGTACAGCCGGTTCAGAACAGATAGGCTGTTGCCGTCTCCCTCAGCCCAAATGTAGTTGGCCCGATAGAGCGCGTGAAGCTTCTCCACGTCACCGTAGCGGTCTGAACTGCCCAGCACCAGGATCAGCGCTTCATGTCCGTCTGTTTCAATGTCGGCAATCAGGCATTCTCCCGCCTCCGGAGTCGTCCCCGTCTTGACTCCGTTCGCGCCAGGATAGGCGCCTAACAGATCATTGGTATTGACGAGCGTACGGCCGGCCACCTCCGCTGTGCGCGATTTCACAATTTCGCGAAAAAGCGGGTATTCCAGCAATTGCAAAACAAGCGTCATCAGATCGCCGGCGCTGCTCACATGCCCTTCCTCGTGAAGGCCATGCGGGTTATGAAAGCTCGTTGCGTCCATACCCAACTCAGCGGCGCGCCGGTTCATATCCGCGACAAACCTCGGCGCATCGCCGCCCAAATGCCTCGCCAACGCCAAGGCCGCATCATTACCGCTGGGCAGAAGCGCGCCCCACAACAATTCCTCCACCGTCACAGTTTCGCCCGCCGCAAGCCCCATCGTCGCTCCGCCCGCCAAGTCCTCCTCGCGCACCGTCACCGCCTCGCTCAGCCGCCCCGACTCCAACGCCAACAAGGCGGTCATCAGCTTCGTCAGGCTGGCAGGCGGCAAGGCCGTCTCCGCATTGCGTGCATATAGGGTGCGCGCCGCCTCTACATCATACACAATTAGGGCGGCAGCCGTTACCGCCGGCGGCTCCGCTGCGGCAGCCCACTGCCGCAGTTCGCCCGGCGTCAAACGCAAAGTCGCAGCAAATTCGCGGTCCACCAATTTCGGCGGGCCGAACCCCGTGGTCAATAGGGCGACACACATGAAAAAGACAAACAACAACACGCGGCGGCTGCGGGTCACAAGCGCACTCGCTGATAGGCGGCGGGTTGACAAAATGGAGCAAACTTTCAAAATCTGATTGGCCCGGCTATAAACCGGCCCCCGCTCTCGTGAAAGATTCTATCCTCATTCGGCAACACGGTCAAAACGACCGCGCCCACACCGGGTTGGCGCGGCCTTCGTCAATCACCTGCCTATAGCGGTCATGCGGCAGGACGCTTTCGAAACCATTTCGGAGCGATTTCTCTGGCTTGTTGCATCATTTTGCCAAGTCGACGCCGTCAGCCTGCGATCTATACGCCGCTCTTGATGATGGCGCGGATCGAGCGCTTCGCGCGCCTCGCCATCGCAAGATTATGACGGCATGTCACACTCATACGCCATTCGCCGGTTGAGGGAATCTTCACCCCAGAGAGACCTTGACTAGACCGCGATTCGCCCCACAGCGCCGGACGGAGAACTGGATGACCCGATGTCCCGCCGGCAAGTCCGGCGCACTCAAATAGGCCATGAATTGAACAAACGCGCCGCGGGCATAGCACATTGAAAAGAACGCAGCGGTCGAGTCCAATATTGCCGGATGCGCTGTTCAGCCCTCGTCAAAACGCAAATTGACGCCTCCATCGTTCTGTGCTATACTGCCGCGCACAACGGAAATAAAACCTATTCGTTCCCTATCCGTTGCCCATTCTTGCAATCCATAGTTCGGTCCGCATTTCGTTGGCGGCGTTATCCTATTCGCTCGCTTGAGAAGACGGCTCCCCGGTCCCCTGCAACCCATGAACGGGGAACGCACAGCCATATGTTAAGGCTTCTTCCGGCTGTCCAACTTGCCGGCAAGTACCGTATCGCTTTCCTCGGCGGAGCGCTCAGCGCTTGCAGTGAGCGCTTGTGCAGCGTCGGTATGTACACGCGTATACAGGGTTATTGATGGAAACGCCAGCTTCAGCAGAGCAGTTCATATTTCAACAAGAAGGAGAAGGAGATTGACATGTTCAGAAGGCTAAGAAGTCCGTTTCAAGTAGTGTTCGCGCTGTTGATGATTCTAGCGCTCGCAGCCTGTAGCGCTCCGGCGGCAGGCCCAACCGCCGAACAACCGGCGGCCGCCGGCGAATCGCAACTTCCGGTTCAGTTGCCCCGCAATGAGATGTTCGTAGCTGACCAGATCTTCCGGTATAGCGTGACGGACAACTTCAACCTATGGGTCTCCGGTACACACGATCCGCATCGTCACGCCTACATCTCCGAAACGCTCTGGTATCGCGACCAGGAAACAGGCAACCGGTTATACGGCGCGGCGGCCTCAGATCCGGTCTACAACGAAGATTTCACGCAGATGAGCGTCGACTTGCGCGACAACATTTTCTGGAGCGACGGCGTCCAATTCACCGCCGACGACCTGGTCTACACTGTCGAACTCCTTATGGCGACCCCCGGTCTGAACCGAGCAGGATGGGGCGCTTCCCTAAACCAGTTCGTCGAGTCGGTCGAAAAGACGGGCGACTTCAGCGTCCAGTTCAACCTGAAGGAGTCGAACCCCCGCTTCCACACCCTCTTCGAGACTCGCTGGAGCGGCGTCTACATGATGCCCAAGCACGTCTTCGAGGCGGTCGATGACCCGGTAACCTTCACCTTCAACCCGCCCGTCAGCCTCGGCGCCTATACCGTTTCCGAGACCGATCCCAACGGCTACTGGGAACTCTGGGAACGGCGCGAAGACTGGGAGCGCACGCCCGCCGGCATCATCGTCGGCAAACCGGGTCCCAAGTATGTATTGACCATCTTCTACGGTGACAGCGCCAAGAAGGCCATCGCCATGTCACGCGGCGAATTGGATGTCTTCTTCGATGTCGACTACGAGGCGTTCCAGACAGTTCTGGATACCACCCCCACGGCCCGCTCTTGGTACACCGACTTCCCCTGGGCCTATCCGAACGAGATCGACGTCCGACACTTGGCCTTCAACGTGGAGTCCGACCCCATCTACGGCATCAAGGACGTGCGTTGGGCGCTGGCTCTCGCAATCGACATTGTCGAACTCCAGACCGAATACATCGGCGGCGTAGCCAAAGTAACGTATACGCCTGTACCGCCTACAGCCAACCTGGCGGCGATGTATCTCGACTCTATGGAAGAATGGGCGCAGAACCTGGAGATCGAGGTCGCCCCCGGCGAGATGTACAAACCGTACGATCCCACCGTGCCCGATCGCATCGCAGCCTGGGCCGAAGAGCAGGGCTACACCGTCCCTGGCACGCCGCGTGAGGTCTTCGGCACCGGCTGGTGGAAGTACGATCCCGAAGCCGCTGAAAAGCTGCTTGTCAAGAACGGCTTCAGCCGCGACGGCAACGGCAACTGGCTCAAGCCCGACGGAACTCCCTGGAAAATCGATCTCCAGTCCCCGCCGGACGAGAACGACGCCTTCCGCATGGCTACCGCCGCCGCCGACATGTGGTCAGATTTCGGCATCGAGGTTAACCTGCTCGGTCTCGAGCGCAGCGTGTGGGATCAGAACCACGTGACCGGAACCGGCTACCAGATCTCCACGCCGTGGTACAGCTTCGTGCTCGCCGACGGCGACTCCTGGTCGCAAGTTCGCACACGTCACCCGGACCTATACATGCCCATCGGCGAGGACTACCGGGCCAAGGGCGGCTCCAACCACGAACGCGTGAACGACCCCAAGGTGGGCGAATATATCGACGCCATGGTTCCGCTCGAGCCGGGCAGCCCCGAAAACCAGGCCGCTGTCCAGGAATTCCTCCAGTACTGGACCGAGCAGATGTACACCATCACCGCCATCAGCTTCAAGAAGTTTGTAACTTGGGATGAGCGCTACTGGACCGGCTTCCCGACCTCCGAGAACCCGGAATACATGCCGCTCTACTGGTTCCAGGCAGGCAAGTTCGCCATTCAGAGCCTCGAACCGGTCGAATAACCGGCGCTTCCAGCGTCGCCGTTGCGGGGCATCCTCCTGGGGATGCCCCGCCTCCCAATCTACTCGCTCGTGCGCTCACAATCACTTTGAAGCAAACCGGCGCAGTGGTATTCTTACCATTATCCCAAATCGATATCTTGGTTGGACGCCCAACCGGCAAGCCCTCACCGGAGCAAACGTCGCATCGTCTGTGGCGCACGCCTCATGCAGCGGCTGCGCCCCGCTTGTTCGATTGACCGTATTCACGGCATAAGAGAAGGCAGTGAACTGTGACCCTACTCAAGGAGTTCATCCTACCCCGCCTGCTCCAATGGCTACTGGTCATTTTCATCGGCGTTACCATTACATTCCTGATTCCGCGTGTCTCACCGGTCAACCCGATCGATCAGGCGATGAGCCGCCTTACGGCCTTCCAGAATCTCAGCCCGGAAGCCACGATCGCCCTACGCGCTTCAATTGAGGATCTCTATGGCCTTCAAGGCAGCGTTTTCGAACAATACATTGCCTTCTGGAAGCGCATTCTTCGCGGCGATTTGGGGCCGTCCTTCACCTCGTTCCCCATGATGGTCAACGACATCATCCGCAAAAGCATCGGATGGACGATCGGCCTTCTCGGCACATGCGTGGTCATCGCCTGGCTGCTCGGGCTTGTTTTAGGCACCTTAGCAAGCTATTACCGCAACCGCTGGTGGTCGCGTTTTCTGGAAAACACCCTGATCACCGTTTATCCAATTCCGTACTACATCTTAGCTTTTGTGCTATTGATGCTCTTCGCCTATTATTTCCCGATCTTCCCATTGGTCGGAGGCGGACGCGGCACGCCCGGTCTCACGTGGACCTATATCAGAACGGTAATACAACACGCCACTTTGCCCGCGCTCTCCATCATCATCGGCGCCACAGCCTTCCGCTTCATCATGTCGAAGGCGCTCACTTCAGGCGAGATGTCGAGCGATTATGTCCAGTACGCCGAAATGGCTGCATTGCCTAAGCGCAAGATCATTTTCTCGTACATCATGCGCAACACCATGCTCCCCCAGGTGACCGACCTCGGCCTGTCGCTCGGCGCCATATTCGAAGGCGCGCTCATTACAGAAGTCGTCTTCAGCTATCCGGGCATCGGCAGTTCACTTTACAATGCCATTATCTCGGCGGACTACAACATGATCATGGGCATCACGCTGTTGTCGATCGTCGGCATCGCCACGGCATCGCTGTTGGTAGACCTGTCATACCCGCTCTTCGACCCGCGCGTGCGCTACCGGTAAGCGCGTGCCCCGCCCGCAGCTTTGTCCGTCCAGTGTTCTCGACGGGTTGAATGCGGCAACATCCATCATCAATCCGTTGGGACTGCTCTTCCCGGACAGGGAAATTCCAGCAAAGGATTTCCGATGAACGTCATAAAAGATCTGTTGCGCTATAGCCCATCCTTCCGGATCGGAGCCTCAATCTTAACGGTCGTGCTGGTGCTCGTCGTGTTGTCCTTCTTCTCCCCCTATGCCCCGGACCAACGCCGAGCAGTGCCGCGCAATGAACCGCCTTCACAGGAACATATCCTGGGCACGACTTCAACCGGGCAAGACGTCTTCTGGATGCTAACCTTTGGCGTGAGAAATACTCTGATCGTCGCCGGCATCGCCGTCTTGATCGGTCGGTCGATCGGCGTCTTTTTGGGCATGGTCTCAGGCTATCTTGGCGGCAGGATTGACCGGGTGATCTCTTCCATCGTCGACAGCTTCATCGTCATCCCGCGCCTTCCGCTCGTCATCCTCATTGCCTCAATATTACGCGGTCAAATGACGCTCTTTGGCTTGGGAGTGCTATTGGGATTTCTCGATTGGGCATATCCGTCGAAGCGTTACCGCGCCCAAATTCTAAGTCTGCGCGAGCGAGAATTCACCCATACCGGCGTCTTTGCGGGCATGAACACTCTCAAAATCGTCACCCAGGAACACCTGCCTTTCCTGATTCCCTTCCTGCTCGCAGATGTGGTCAGCGGCTTCCTCTTCGCAATCGGCTTCGAGGTCACCCTAGCCGTCCTGGGCCTCAGCGACCTCGGCGCTCAGAGCATCGGCACGATGATCTACTGGGGCAACTACTACCAAGCGCTGCTCACGAATCGCATTTGGGTGCTGGTTGCGCCCATCACTGCGTCCATTCTGATCGTCGTCGGGTTCTATCTGGTCTCGATTGGCCTCAGCGTCTATCTAGACCCCCGCACGCGTCTCGCACGGCTGCAATTGAAGGGGTAGATTCATGCCGACAATCGTCGAAGTGAAAGATCTGAAAGCCTATTACCATACGCACGCCTACGGCGTCGAACGCACCGTCAAAGCCGTCGACGGCATTACCCTCAACATCCCCGAGGGTGAGGTATACGGCATCGCCGGCGAATCCGGCTGCGGCAAGTCGACGCTGCTCAAGGTGCTTCTGGGCGCCCACAAGCCGCCGCTCTACGTCGTCGACGGATCGGTCAGATACCTTTTCGACGACGCCCAGATTGCCACCCTATCGCTAGACCAAAACACCTTGCGCGAACTGCGCTGGAAGCAGGTCTCCTACATTCCGCAAGGCTCGATGCATGTCCTCAACCCGGTGCGCCGAATCGAGGACATCTTCCACGATTTCGTGGCCGCCCACCAGCAGGTCAGCAAAGCCGAGTCCACACAGCTGACCCGCACCTACCTGCGAGAACTCGGTCTGCCCGAAAAAGTGATGGCTGCCTATCCGCATCAACTCTCCGGCGGCATGCGTCAGCGCGTGACCATTGCCCTGGCGACCATCCTCTCCCCCAAGCTGATCTTTGCCGATGAGCCGACCACCGCGCTGGACGTTATCGTCCAACGCGGCGTGATCCAAATTCTCAAAGAAATCAAGCGACGCGAAGGCAGCACCTTCGTGCTCATCACACACGATCTAGGCGTTCATGCCAACCTAGCCGACCGCATCGCCGTCCTCTACGCCGGCAAGCTGGTCGAAGAGGCGGATACCCGCACCATTCTCAAAAATCCGCTCCATCCATACACGAAATTCCTCATCCAGTCCCTGCCGCGACTCGACGACCGCACCACGCGCGTCAGCATACCCGGCCGGCCGCCAGCGTTGGATAACCCGCCCGACGGCTGCCGCTTCCACCCGCGCTGCCCGCTTGCCGTCGACAAGTGTCGTACCATCGACCCCGCGATGGTCGCCATTCAGCCGGGGCATCGCGTCGCTTGCCACGTCGTGACAGAAGCAACAGAAGAGGTGCGCCATGCAGCAACAGCCTAGCTCCGAACTACTGCGCGTCGAGAACCTGACCAAGATCTTCCAAATCCGGCATGGCTTCTCCACCCGAGAATTCCGCGCGGTAGACGACGCCACCTTCACGCTAACTGCGGCCAAACCCGAAATCTTCACGATCGCCGGCGAAAGCGGCAGCGGCAAAACGACGCTGGCGCGCATGGTTCTGGGCATGGAACAGCCCAGCTCCGGCATCCTCCAATACAAGGGACGCAACATTGCCGACTTGTCCTTGAGCGAGAAGCGCGCCTGGTTCTTCAAAGAAGTGCAGCCCGTCTTCCAGGACCCTTTCGCCGCCTTCAGTCCTCTCAAGAAAATTGACCATTATCTCTACGAAACCGTTCACAATTACAAGATGGTCAAGAAGGCGGAAACCAACGAGTACGTGAACGAAACGCTCCAACAGGTAGGCTTAACCCTGGCAGAAGTGAGAGGGCGATACCCGAACGAGCTTTCCGGCGGGCAGGCCCAGCGTATGGCTGTAGCGCGTGCCCTGCTCACGCGTCCGTCCCTCATCGTCGCCGACGAGCCAGTCTCCATGTTGGACGCTTCGCTGCGCATGTCGGTCGTCAATATGTTCCGCGATCTCAAGGAGCAGCAGCAGGTAAGCATCCTCTATATCACCCACGACCTCGCCACCGCCTACTATTTCGCCGATCGCATTGCCGTCATGTTGCGCGGCTGGATCGTCGAAGAAGGGCCGGTAGAAAAGGTGCTGGGCGCCCCGCTTCATCCGTACACCCAGAACCTCAAGGAGTCGATCCCCCAGGCGGATCCGGACCACGCCTGGTCTAGCGAGGTCGATCTCGCCATACTGGACACCGACGAATATACGCGCAAAGGCTGTCGCTACGCCGGTCGCTGTCCGCACGTCATGGATGTCTGCCGTCACACCGAGCCGCCTAACGTGGTCACACAAGGCCGGACGGTCAAGTGCTTCCTGTATACTGAAGAACATGCCGCCGATAGTGCGCCCGCTCAATCAGCCGTTGGATCTGCCGGCGACTAAAGCCCACGCGTTCCTAAATTGCCGCAGGCCGTTTTGACGCGGCTTTCGGCGACGGCATTTGTCCTATTATCACCCCCCAACTATGATGGAGAGAACAACATGTTGAAAGTCGCAGTGATCGGCATGGGCAACATCGGCAACACCCATGCGCCGGTCTACAAAGCAGACGCGCTGTCCGAACTGGTCGCCGTCTGCGACATCATCAAAGAGCGTGCAGACAAAGCGGCAGAGCGCTATGGCGTTCCCGCTTACTACAGCGTCGATGACCTGCTCAAAAATGAGCAGCTCGATGCAGTCACCGTCTCGACGGCCGGCGTCGAAAACGGCGGCGACCACTACGAGCCGACCATCCAATGCCTGGAAGCCGGCCTGCACGTCCTGTGCGAAAAGCCGATCTCCAATGACATCGAGAAAGCGCGCGCCATGGTCGCCAAAGCCGACGAAAAGGGCGTCTACTTTGGCATCAACCTCAACCATCGCTTCGTGCCGCCCGCAGCTAGAGCCAAGAAATGGGTCGAAGAAGGCAAACTCGGCGACCTTCTCCTAATCAACATGACCATGTGGATCAACAACCCCAACGAGACGTCGCCTTGGTTCCACCTGCGCGCCCTGCACCCCCATTCGCTGGACATCATGCGCTATTTCTGCGGCGACGTGAAGCGCGTGCACGCCTTCGCAAATCGCGCGCCAGGCCGCGTCTGCTACTCCAACGTCCAGGTCAACCTGGAATTCGCCAACGGCGTAGTCGGTCACCTCACCGGGAGCTACGACGCCAATCCTTCGCACAACCTCGAACGCTGCGAGGTCATGGGAACTGAAGGACGGTTCGTGCTCGAAAATCTTTACCAAGAGCTAACGCTCTACCCGCGACGCAGCGACGAGTTGACCGTCATCCGCAACAGCATCATGGGCGGTCTGAGCGGCTTCGGCGCCACCTTCCAAAACCGCATTCACCGCTGGCTGGAACAAGTCGATGCCGGCGTCCCGCGCGATCAGATCGAAGCGTCGGGTCACGAAGGCCTAGCCGTACAGGAAATCATCGAGGCCGCCATCCGCTCCATAGAGTCAGGCAAAGCGGAACCTGTTCCCGCCCGCTAATCTTTCCGCCGGCCACTGTACGCCATGTACCCTGGCCGGCCGCCATCACATCGAGCGTTTCATCGACGCAAGATCAACTTAAGTTCAACTAGAAGTTGGAGCGCAAACCAATGCTAAGGGCGTGCGTAGTCGGCATGGGTCCCATCGGCGCCCGCCATGCCAAACTTTATCAAGAAGACCCGCTGGCCGAATTGGTCGGCGTGTGCGACTGGAACCCGGACCGCGCCGCACAGGGCGCTGAGCGCTTCGGCGTGCCTGCATTCCACGACGTTCGCCAGATGTTGCAATCTCTGGCGCCGGACGTGTGCAGCATCGCCACCGGCGGGCACGAGTATGCCAGCGAGCACTACCTGCCCACCATGGAGGCCATCGAATATGGCTGCGGCGTGCTGGGCGAAAAACCTATCTCCAACGAAATCCATGAAGCTGAGGAGATGGTCGAAGCGGCGCGCCAAAAAGGCGTACGCTACGCCATCAACCTCAACCACCGCTTCACCCCTGCGGCGCTGCTCGCCAAGCGCTGGATGGATGAAGACCGCATCGGCCATCTGCTCTTCATGAACATGAGCATGTGGATCAAGAACCCGCGTGAGACGTCGCCCTACTTCCAACTGAAGGCGTTGCACCCGCACACCGTCGACATCATGCGCTACTACTGCGGCGACGTCGAAGCAGTCCAGTGCTTCGCCACGAAAGCCCCAGGCCGCGCCATCTGGTCGACCGCCACCTTCAACATGCGCTTCAAGAATGGCGCGGTCGGCACGCTCACCGGCAGCTACGACATCGAACGCGGTCACCCAATGGAGCGCTGCGAAGTAGCCGGCCTCAAGGGCAGGTTCGTCATCGAAGACATGTACCGGGAGGTCACCCTCTTCCCCGCCGGCGACATGGAGAAGCGAGTCTATTCCAACCCCGTCTTCGGCGGCATGCGCGACTTCGAAGACACCTTCCGCAACCGCATCCACAAGTTCCTTGAAGAAGTCGGCGCCGGCATCCCCCCCGACAAGATCGACGGCTCCGGCGCTGACGGCCTGGCCGCGCAGAAAGTGCTAGCCGCCGCCATCGAATCGCTTAACACTGAATCAGTCGTCTACGTAAACTGAGGCCGGACTGACTATGACCGCCAAAATCGGAATCGGCATCATCAGCCTCGCCCACGGCCACGCAGCCGTCTATTGCGAACAAATGCAGGGCTTCGACGATGTCGCCCTCGTCGCCTGTTGGGATGATGACCAGACCCGCGGCGAAGCCGCGGCTGCGACATATGGCATGCGCTACACGCCGCATCTCGAAGACCTCCTCGACGATCCCGCTATCCAGGGCGTCATCGTCACCTGTGAGACCAACCGGCACGCCGAAATGGTTCTCGCCGCCGCCGCGGCCGGCAAGCATATTCTCTGCCAAAAGCCGATGGCGCTCACCCTGGAGGACTGTGACCGCATGGCCGCAGCCGTCAAGTCTGCCGGCGTTAAGTTCATGATGGCCTACCAGATGCGTCGGGACCCGTCCAACATCCTCCTCAAGAGCCTGATCGATCAGGGCGCGCTTGGCAAGGTCGGCTTGTTGCGCCGCCGTCATAGCATCTCCGTTCTCTTCAGCGAAGAATTCGTCAATGGCCCTACCCGCTGGCACTTCGACCCCGAAAAGAACATGGGCATGTTCATGGATGACGCCTCGCATGCCACCGACTTCATCCACTGGGTCATGGGCAAGCCGGTCAGCGTCATGGCTGAGATCGGCAACACCCTCACCGCCATGTCACCGGACGACGCCGGCATCGCCATCTATCGCTTCGCAGACGGCGCTATGGCGGTTCTCGTCAATTCGTCCGTCACGCTTGCCGGCGAAAACACGACCGAAGTCTACGGCGATAAAGGCGTCCTCATCCAGAATCACGACGACGCCCCCTCTACCAACGTACCGCTGCCGCACGGAGCCGCCGCGCTTAAGCTCTTCACGCGCGACGCCCCGCAGTGGCGTTACCTGGACATGCCCATTCCCGCAAGCCATCGCGACCGGCTTGCCGGCGTCCCGCGTCCGTTCATCGACTGCATCAAACACGACATGGAGCCGGATGTCACCGTCGACGACGGGCGGACGTCGGTCGAGATGGTCCTGGGCGCTTATCAATCCGCGCGGGAAGGCCGGCGCATTGAATTCCCGCTGCCCGCAGCGCCATAAACCGCTGCTGCGAACACAGAATCCCTGGGGCCGACGCGCCCCGGCGCACGTACATCATTCAGTCCGAATAAGGAGACTCACCTAATATGCCTGCACGCAGACGGCGACGACGCCCAAACATCATCTTGCTCGGCATCGATTCACTGCGCCGCGACCACATGAGCTGCTACGGCTACAAGCGGTTGACCACTCCCCACATCGACCGCTTCGCCCAAGACGGCGTACTCTTCGAGCAGACCTTCTGCCCCTTTGTCCCGACCACCAGCGCCTATGCCTCCATGCTCACAGGCATGGACGTCTTCTCCACGCAGGTCGTCGCCCTGCGCCACAAAGGTCCTATGCGCCCCGAAGTCACGACCCTGGCGGAGTTGCTGCGCGAGGAAGGCTACAACACAACCTGTGTCGGCTTCAGCGGCAACCCCAGTTCGCGCGGCTTCGACACGTATCTCGATTACGCCGGGTGGGGAAGTTGGAACGAAGGGCGCAGCCCCAAAGCGCAGAACCTCAACGAAGTCGCCATCCCCGAATTGGAGCGCCTGGCCAAGCGCCGCAAACCCTTCTTCCTCTTCCTGCGCCACATGGACCCGCATTCCCCCTATTTGCCGCCCGAACCTTTTGAGCGCATGTTCTACCACGGCAATGAATGCGACCCGAAAAATCGCTCGATGGACCCGGTGATGTCGTTCAAGCCCTTCCGCGACTACTTCGCCACCTGGATGCCGCCCGGCATCACCGACAAGGACTATGTCATCGCCCAGTATGACGGCGCCGTCGCCTACATGGACGCCGCCATCCAGTCCATCTTCACCGCGGTCGACAGCCTTGGCCTGGCCGAGGACACCATCGTCGTCGTCAATGGCGACCACGGCGAGACGCTCTACGACCACGAGTGTTACTTCGACCATCACGGCCTATACGAGCCGACCCTGGTCGTGCCGCTCATCATCCGCTTCCCTGGCCGCCTGCCCGCCGGGAAACGCATCCCCGGCTATAACCAGCACAAGGACCTTGTCCCCACCTTGCTTGAGTTGGCCGAGATCGAAAGCGATATCCAGTTCGACGGGCGCAGCCTACTGCCCATGGTGCGCGACGAAGTCGCCTCGCACGAGAGCGAATTCTACATCACCGAATGCACCTGGATGCGCAAACACGGCTGGCGCACGCCTCACTGGAAACTGATCGTAGCCTTAGAACCCGACTTCCACTTCAAACCAGAAGTCGAGTTGTACAACCTAGTCGAAGACCCCGAAGAATCGGTTAACCTGGCCGAGAGCCGGCCTGATGTCGTCGATCTGCTTCGCGCCCGCATGGAGTCATGGATCGCCCAACGCGAGGCGGAGACCGGGCTGCCCAATCCCATCTACGACCAGGGAGACTGGCACGGCCATGCCGGCGTCGGTTCGTTTACGTCCTCGCAGCAAGCCTATGATACGCTTCATATCGGCGACCCCAATCAGGCCGCGCGCCTCCAGGCGAAATCGCGCAGCTAGTGCGCAGCCGGAGGCGATATGAGCCGGATTCAGTTCATAGGAAATAGAAGGCTGCGATGACGTTACTCACTATCATCGGCCGCGGGCACTCTGGCACCCGCGCTATGTCCCATACGCTTTATGCCAGCGGCGTTTTCATGGGCGACTGCCTCAATCGCTCCGGGGATATGATCCCCCCAGGCGATATGTACGAAGCCTGCCGCGTGATGGCGCGCTACGTGCAATGGAAAGGCGACCTGGAGTGGGACTTCTCCAATCTGCACACAATGGACATCCCCGACGAATTCACGCGTCTCGTCCACTCCTACCTTCGCAGCGTGCTCTCCGAACACGCCCGCTATCCCGATCGGCTGGCCGGCTGGAAGATACCGGAGACCACGCTTGTCTACCCCTGGATCGTGCGCATGTTCCCCGATATGAAATACATCTTCTGGATCCGGGACCCGCGCGATTCCATCCTGGCCGGCCATAAGACCGACGATCTGGCCGACTTCGGCGTCCCCTATCCTCCTACAGACGATGTCCGATTTCGTCGCGCCATCTCGTGGAAGTACCAATACGACATCGTCAAGGCGACGCCTAAGCCCAAGAATTGGATCGAAGTGCGCTTCGAGGACTTCGTGATGGACCAAGAGGCTACGCTCCAGCGCCTCGAAGAATACCTCGGCATCAAACTCGGACGCATCATCGTTCGCCCCGATTCGATCCGGCGCTGGAAGCACGACCCTGGCCCATACGACTTCAGTTTCTTTGAACCCGCCATGCGGGAGTTCAGGTACATCTAGACAAACGGGAGCATCCTCAATGAAACTCGGCGCTAACTCCGTATTATTCGGCGGCTACGATCTGGAAACCGCCTTCAAGTACATCGCCATGGCCGGTTACGACGGCATCGAGATATCCGCCATCGACGGCATGAGTCAGCATCTCGTCCTCGACAACTGGCGTGAAACAGCGCCACAAATCCGCAAACTTGCCCAATCCTACAGCCTAGAACTTCTCGCCATGGAGCAGCCTTCGCGCGACAAGGCCAAGATGGAACAGGCGATGCAGGCCGCGGTCGAGGCAGGCATCCCCATCATCAACTGCGGCCCAGGCGGCGAATCGGACAACGAACCTAGCCTGCAACAAACCATCGACGAGCTGGGTGAACTGGCGCAAATGGCGGAGCGCTATGGCGTCACGCTCTGCGTGAAGGCGCACGTCGGCCGCGCCGTCTACAACACGCCATCCACCCTCAAGGTGATGCAAAGCATCTCATCGCCGGCCTTCGGCATCGACATGGATCCGTCTCACATCTATCGCGCCGGCGAAAATCCCGTCGAAGCCATCGCAGCCGTCATCTCGCGCGTCAAGCACGTTCACATCCGCGACTGCAAAGGTCGACAGCAAGGCCCCGGCAAACCGGAGATGCAGGCCAACGGTCGCGGAGACATCGACCTCGTCGGCTATGTGCGCGTCCTCCACGAAAACGGCTACGCCGGCCCGCTCGATCTGGAGATCATCGGCGCCAAAGACTATGCAGTGGATCAGTGTATCGTCATTGCAGCAGAGGCGCGCGGCCACATGCAGGCCTGCCTACAGGCTTGCGGCGCGCGCTGACCGGTTTCGGCCCGTTTGCACACAATAACCGCCGGGCCACCCGCATCCCCTAGGAGCTTCACACAAGGCGCCTCAGCCCACGCGGTTGAGGCGCCTTTGTTACTGCGTCAATTCCTGTACTATCCGCCTAAACGCTCAGCGTCCGATACCGCCAAAGTCCCTGCCGTTCACGGCTATCCCCGTCTCGACGTCCGCCTTTGACATCTTGTTGCGTCGTTTGACAAGCAGGACGGCGGCGGCTAAACTACTTTGCAGATGAAACTGTCCTGAACGCCAGCCCTTCTCCGCTATGCGGTGCGCCCGACAATGGTTGCCAAAACCGCCGTTCCTAACGAACTTGTCGACAGCCTGCTTGATTTCATCATGGTATTGTCCGACACGCTGCGCCGTGTTGGTCATGCCTACGAAGCCGCGGTTGACCTTAACACGCAGGAACTGCTTGTTTTATTGACCCTCTCAACCAACGGGCTGATGATGGTCAAAGACATCACCGAGAGAGTTCCCGGCGTCAGCCCTAGCACCCTCACCCGCATTCTCGACCGGCTCGAGGAAAATGGGCTGGTTGCGCGTACGCTAAACCCGCTGGACCGGCGCAGCTTCCGCGTGAAACTCACCGATCGCGGAGTGCAAACGGTGAGTGAGTACCAGGCGCAGTTGGAATCCCTTGCCGTTTCCATGCTGGAGCCGCTCACACCCGCCGAACGCATGATGCTATCGGAACTACACGCCACGATGAGCGCCCGCATCGGCCAGCTATCCGCCCAACGAATATCCTAATCTCCCCCTTTCCGTACGCTCGCACAAAAAATCCCGCCGCCGCCCATCCGGCTCCCCTGCCCCAAACAAACATTTTATTGCTTCGGTACATTTCTATATTTATTTTTTACTGTATTTGTACTATTGTTATGTGCAACTTTTTTATTTCGATATAATCCCCAAGGGAATATTAAGGCCCTGGGTCGCTTGCGCCCAGGGCCTTAATATAATTCGCCATATTGTGAACAATCCTCGGCGGCTCAGGATTGGCTGAGGCCGCTTGTGACAGACGCGCAGCGCCAGATGGCGCGCTTAGTTCACCACGCAGGCCGAACTTCCTCGCATTCAACATCAGCCATAAGCTTGCGCAGCGTTTCTGCCGCGTAGGTCATTCCCCCTACTCCGCTAAAGCCGCTGCTGTGCCCGGCAATGGCGAGATGCGGCTCCAATGCCAGCATGCCTTGATATCCGGCGTCGCGCAGCCGTGCAAGCAGCAATCCGACCTCGCCGTCTCCCTCCCCCGCCGCGCGCACGTCGCCGCTCCCCAACACGGCGTCTTTGATGTGCACATGCGCTACATAGGGCCCCAGCATCGGCCAGCCATGCGTTGTGGCTTTGGCCTCATCGACCTGCACGAAGTTGGCCGGATCCCACGCGAAGCGCAGATTAGGGCTATCGACACTTTTCAGCAGAGCTTGGCAGCGCGCTATAGTATCGCCGACGATCTCCTTTTCGTTCTCCAGCAGCAGCGTGAAGCCTTCCTTTCCCGCTAGCTCTGCCAGCACAGCCAACCGTTCAGCCGAAGCGCCGACATAACTATCATAATCCGCATTAGTCGTCGTATCCGGCGGGTAGAACGAGAAGACGCGCACTGTCCTCGTTCCGACGATTTCGGCCACCTTGAAAATGCGTCGCAAATTCTCAACCTCGCCCTCGATAGGGTCCGCCAGAGCGGATTTGCCGATAGGGCTGCCGATTGCACTCACTTGGATGCCGGCATCGCGACAACTGCCGGCCACGCGCCGAGCCTCTGCGTCGTCAAGCGCCAGCACGTTTTTTCCCCATAGGCCGCGTAATTCCAGATACCCGATCTCCAGCTTGCGCAGGAGTTCCAGCTGATCAGCTAGATCATCAGCAATCTCATCGCCAAACGCGCTAAGCGTGAATTTCGCACTCATTTTCCCCTCCTCACTTGCCCGCTGCACGCAGGCCGGCTAACAGCTCTGAATACGCCTCCCGGTCCAGCGGCAACGTCACCGGCTGGAGCGTATGCCCTGAGAGAATCATCGCATTCGCCAATTCCAGCGACATGCGTCCCTCACGACCGTCGGCGCGCGGCGCCACGCCCGACCAGATTGCGTTGTGCAAGTCGCGATACACCGCGGCATGATCGCCCTTGCCCTCCGCAATGCGTACGTCAACCTCTTCCATAGCCGGCGCCGCGTACATGCCCGGATGGTTCGCAATGTGATCGCGCAGGTCCGTCTCGAAACGGTCAAAGCGCAGCGCACCCTTTTCCTCGATCTGAATGCGTCCGCCCGTGCCGACGATCTCCATGCGCCGCGGCCCAGCCTCCGCCGTGCTGAAGTAAATCGTCCCCAAGGCGCCGCTCTCATATTCGACCATCGCCAAGAGCGTGTCCTCCGTCTCGATGGCGTGGCGCAGCGTCTTCGTCCATGCCGTCACCATTTTGGGAAGACCCGCCAAATGACAGAGCAGGTCAAGCCCGTGCGGCGCCTGATTTAGCAGCACCCCGCCGCCTTCGCCCCGCCAGGTTCCTCGCCAACCCGCGCTGCGGTAATACGCGGCGGGTCGCATCCACGGCTCCATCAGTTCAACGCGATGCAGTTCGCCGAGCGCGCCGCTGCGTATCAGTTCACGCGCCGCCTCAATCTCCGGTCGGAAGCGCTGTTGAAAGTTCACGGCTAGTACGCGGCCGTTGCGCTCAGCGGCCTCGATCATTGCGTCAGCCTCGGCCGCTTGGACAGCCATCGGCTTTTCCACCAAAACATGGCTGCCCGCATTCAACGCGTCGATGGCTATGGCCGCATGATACGGGTGCGGAGTCAGCACCACCGTGACATCGGGCGCAGTTTCTTCCAACAGCCTGCGGTGATCGGCGTAAAACGGACACCCGAATTCCTCCGCCCGCGCCCGCCCGATTATCTCGTTGACATCGCTCACGCCAACCACCTGTACGGCCGGCAACTCCAATCCCAGCCGGTGCGCGCTGAGGATGCTTGCCCCTACGCCGATAATGGCATGGCGCAAGACCGGCCCGCTTGCCGCTCGCTCTTCGCTATCAATCATCAGGGACTCTCCGCAACTTCACTCGAAGGTTTGTACTAGAGACCAAAACTAATGCTAACGCCTGGGCAGGAAATACCCAAAGTCTGCGACTCGCTAACCGGCCTCCCGCAAGCCTGTAGACGAATCTGCCGGATGCAGCAACAGACGGTAAACCGCGGCCTTCTCAACCGCGTCTTTTGACCACGGCATCGCATGGTATACGCCCTCGCGCCACATCGCCATTTGGTCGTCATATTGGTCCGACATGGCGTGACCGGACTGCCCCGTCTGCGTCACTGTCTGAGCGCATTCCCACTCCCCAACGTCGTACGCCTGACGATACACCGCAGCCACGTTTACCAAACCCGGCGGCAACACCGGCGCATAACCGGTCTGGTTGGGCGTCGTCATGTCCCCGCCCACTGGGAAAGGGCCGCGGTTGAAGAACGTGCGCAAGATTCGCGCGCCGCCCAACGGATGGACATAGCGAACCTGATGCGCCCGACCCCAGTCCCAGCGTCGCGCATTATCCCCATATTCGCTGCGGATCTGGCGCACCGCCCGCGCCAACACTGCGCGCAAAAGCGCGTCACGCGATCGCGGCTGGCCGTTCGCATCCACCCCGTACCACACCGACTCCGCTTCCCCTTCCAACATCTCCAACAAACGCGTCGAAGCGCGCAGACGAAAACCATGGATCGTAAACAGGGGCGTTTCGCTGATACCCAGATAGCCGTCGCGCACCGGCCCCAGCGCTTCGCCAAATGTCATATCCAGCAGGTGCAGCCAACAGAAATGGTAGATCAGGGCTGCCGGGCTGTCCGCGTCCATGCGATAGTCCCATCGGCGCAGATACCCGGCGGCAACTTTTTCGAATGCATCTGCCGGCTCAAGCCGGCCGAAGTGCGGTCCTAAACGCGCGGCAAATTTGCTGGTCGTGTCCAACTGGATTTCAGCCATATCACGCAGACTGTGCCGGTCTTTCTCGGCGATCATCTCCTCGATGCGCGCTGCGCGCCAGCCGGGTGCATACTCAACTCCCAGGAAGTGTGCAAAGTCGTCGCCTGTTATTTTGTTATTGGCCGTCACAATCGCTCCTGAAGGCGGGTTATAAAGACGCGGCAATTCGGCTGCAGAAAGGAAGCCGTCCCATTCGTTTTCGCCGTCCCACCCTGACGCCGGCGTCAAGCCTAGATTGTACTTCCGTCTGGGCAGTCGCCCGGCCAACACATAACCGATATTTCCGTCCACGTCTGCAAAAGTCACGTTCTGCGGCGGGTCGGCCCACTCCGCTAATGCAGCCTGAAACGTCTCCCAGTCAGAAGCCCGGTTCAGCGCCAACACAGCCCCCAACGTATTACCCGCCACATGGCCCGTCCACTGAAGAGCGAATGCCAGTCCATCTATCGCCGCGCGCCGCACTTCACCGGCCAAACTGTCGACAATCGGCCCATGTCGGGTTACCAACACGCGCTCCACGTGCGGCGATTCCGCCCCGCGTACTGAAATCGCCTCTTCCACGATCTCCGCTCGCTCCCATCGCCCGTCATACTCAAACAACTCGGCGTCATCCGTGTGCCGCCGCTCCACATACAGGTCTTGCACATCGCACAACGCAGCGGTCATTCCCCAGGCGATCCGCCGGTTGTGGCCAAGCATCACGCCGGGGATTCCAGGCAGCGATGCACCGCTCACCTCGTATCCCGGCGAAGAGAGATGCACTTCATACCAGGCGCTAGGAACCTGCACCGCCATGTGCGGGTCGTTACATAGCAGCGGACGGCGCGTCGCACTGCGCTTTGGGGCGAGCACCCAGCTATTGCTGCCCCGCCCTTCGCCCTCCATGCCAAACCATTTCTTCAACCCCTCATATTGGTTTAGCATCAGCCCCGCCGTTTGCAACAGCCGCGTTGCCTCCGCCTCCCCCACAGCGTCCAGGATCACCGGCGCATCCGCCGGGTAATCCGGCTCAAGATCCGCCGCACGTATTGCGCCCAACCGGTGCGCCAGTTGCAGCCGCACCAGTTCGCTCTCCCAATTGACGCTCAGACTCCACGCCATCATTTTGCTGCAAGCCAGTGTGTCAACTGCCGACCACGGCGCCGGCGTCAGGCGCAGCAAATTAAACTCCGCCGCCAGCCTGCCCGGGTGGCTGTCGATGAAGGCGTTCACACCTTCCACATACCAGTCGACGACCTGGCGCGTACCGGGGTCCAGCGCCGCAAGCTCCTTCTCTGCTGCGCGCCGGAAACCCACAATACGACTGAAACGATCAGCGTCGAGCGCGGCCGGACCGAAAGCCTCGGACAACTCGCCTTTTGCCGTGCGCCGGTTCTGCTCCATCTGCCACAGCCTATCCTGCGCATGCGTGAAACCCAACGCCCGGAACAGGTCTGCATCGTTCTCTGCATAGATGTGCGGGATGCCATACCGGTCGCGCAACACCTCGGCCGTTCCGTCAAGGCATTCGAGACGTAATTCGCCGTTAAGCGTTGGCGTCGGACGCTGCACGCGTCGCCAATAGACATAGAAAAATATGACGGCCACAGCCAAGCCGGCCATGACGATCAGCAAAACTACCGGTAGGAGCGTTGCAATATACATCTTGCTCTCGGATTCTTAGCCCTTGGCGTCCTAGAGGTTTGCGAGATGAGCGTTTTTCACTGCCGGTTGTGGACATCTAAAGCGGCAGCATCCCGGTACAGCTTATAACACTCTCCGGAAATTCGCACAGAATCGCCATTTCGGTTAGCATCCTTATTCAATGTGACAACATCATCGCAACACATTGGGAGACGGCGCAATATGCCCGACAAGCGCAATCAACACCCCGTCGTCATCGGCCTGACGTCAACACACGGCGATCAGGCTTGGCTCAACAAAAACAGCCGCAACTACCTCAACATGCTGGCGAATGCCGGCGTGCAAACCGTTGTCCTGGCGCCGGACGCGCCCGCCGTCTTGCCGGATGGAGCCGTCTATGCGCCCGACGCGTCCGGTCGCATATCCGAAGTAGTGTTGGATCACTTGTCGGGGCTGGTATCCTCCGGCGGCGGAGATGTTCACCCCAGATATTTCGGTCAGGAGTTGAACGGAGCCGAAACTGAACACATGAGCCTCGAACGCGACGAAATGGAACTCAATCTCTTGCGCGCCGCGCTTGAACGCAACCTGCCGATCTTCGGCATCTGTCGCGGCGCACAAGTACTCAACGTAGCAGCCGGCGGAAGCCTGCGCCAGCACCTCGACGGCCATCGATCCCCCGAAGGTCAGACGGCCTTTCACAGGGTGAATATTCTCCCAGATACCGGCTTGCGGCACATTGTCGACTCGGCGGGCATAGTCGTCAACACCTTCCACCATCAGGGCATCAGCCATGATGACATCGCCCCCGGCTTTGTCGTCGCGGGTTTAGCCGATCCGGATAGCTGGCTGATCGAGGCCTACGAAAGCCCTAGCCATCGCTGGGTGTTCGCCGTCCAATGGCATCCTGAGCGCATCTTTGAACTTGAACCCGGCCACCAACTGATCTGGAATAGCTTCCTCAGCGCCAGCCGCGAGACAAATAGCAACGGCCAAAGATGAAGACAAGCCTCTTCGACTACAGCCTGCCTGCATCCTACATCGCGCAACAGCCAGCGGAACCGCGCGACAGCAGTCGTCTGCTCGTCCTTGACCGCTCATCCGGCGCCATCGAACATCGTCGCTTCTCGGATATTGGCGAATATCTCCGCCCCGGCGATCTCCTGGTCGCCAATGACAGCCGCGTTATCCCGGCCAGGCTGCATGCGCGCAAGCCAACAGGCGGCAAGGTCGAAGTCTTCCTGCTCCGCCATCTGGATGAAAGCGGCGAAACGTGGGAATGCCTAGTCAAAGGTCGCGGCCTGACTGAAGGCTCACAGCTGTTCGTAGAAACCGGCGCAAACCGAGATAGCATTGACGCGCTCATCACCGGAGTGGACGAAACGGGCATTCGCACTGTTTGCTTTTCCGTCCCGCTGCTTGACGAACTGCAGGAGCTTGGCGAGATCCCTCTTCCGCCTTACATCACCGAATACGCCGGAGACCGCGAACGTTATCAGACCGTCTTTAGCCGCCAAGAGGGCAGCGTAGCCGCGCCGACAGCCGGCCTGCACTTCACGCCGGAACTGCTCATCGACCTGCGCCGCAGGGGCGTGCAGTTCGACATGGTTACGCTGCATGTCGGCCTCGACACCTTTCAACCGGTTGCCAGCGAAGACATCGAAGACCATGTGATACATACGGAATGGGCGGAACTGTCGCGTGATGTAGCGCGGCGCATCAACGACGCCACCCTCCAAGGCGGTCGCATTGTCGCCGTCGGCACTACATCAGTGCGTACGCTTGAATGGGGATCCACAGGCGCACAGGGCATCGATCCCTATGACGCTCAGGCTTGCCCCTGGCAGCGCACAGCCGCCTTCGCCGGCCCGGTAGACCTGTTCATCCGGCCCGGATACCGCTTCCGCGCCGTGGATGTACTGATCACCAACTTCCACCTGCCCCGCTCCAGCCTGCTCATGCTGGTCTCCGCCTTCGTCGCCCAGGCGCATCCACAAGACATTGACGCAGGCCGCCGTATTCTCCTGCAAGCCTACGAGGAAGCTAAGCGCGAAGGCTATCGCTTCTTCAGCTTTGGCGACGCCATGCTCATCATATAGACGATGGCTTGCACTATATAGGTAGTACGGGTTGGTTCGGGAATTGTTTGAGGGCGAACGATTCGTCCGAATACAAAAAACGGCGAGAGGGGATGGGTTGGCGATGACCTACTCTCGCATGCAGTTGCCCGCATACTACCATCGGCGCTGGCGGGCTTAACTTCCGGGTTCGGGATGGAGCCGGGTGTACCCCCGCCGCTTCTATCACCAACACACGCTCTCGCCGTCTTTCACAGGTTTAGCTGCGCCCCTCAGGACGCCCGCCCGCTCAGACGACACGCTTGTGTCGCTTCTCTATTCTGCACGCCCGCTCTTCACGGGCCCGCTTAAGGTGCAGGCGCTACGCACTCGCACGCTAAAAACTGATTAGGATTAGGCATTCAACTCAAGCTCTACCTCACGCACTCCCAAAATAGGTCGTAAGTAGATTAAGCCCTCGTGCATTAGTACGGGTTCGCTCAAGACATCACTGCCCTTACACGTCCCGCCTATCAAGCTGGTCGTCTTCCAGCGCACTTACCAGGTTGCCCTGTGAGGGAATTTATCTCGGAGCTGGCTTCCCACTTAGATGCTTTCAGCGGTTATCCATGCCAGACTTAGCTACCCAGCCATGCACTTGGCAGTACAACTGGCACACCAGCGGTCTGTCCACCCCGGTCCTCTCGTACTAGGGGCAGTTCTCCTCAATTCCCTTACGCCCACAGCGGATAGAGACCGACCTGTCTCACGACGGTCTGAACCCAGCTCGCGTACCACTTTAATGGGCGAACAGCCCAACCCTTGGGACATACTACTGCCCCAGGATGTGACGAGCCGACATCGAGGTGCCGAGCCTCCCCGTCGATGTGAACTCTTGGGAGAGACTAGCCTGTTATCCCCGGGGTAGCTTTTATCCGTTGAGCCATGGCCCTTCCACTCGGTGCCATAGGATCACTAACGCCGACTTTCGTCTCTGCTCGACCTGTTCGTCTCGCAGTCAAGCTCCCTTTTGCGTTTGCACTCTACGACTGGTTTCCATTCAGCCTGAGGGAACCGTTGCGCGCCTCCGTT
Organism: uncultured Caldilineaceae bacterium; assembly: GCA_964649875.1. Taxonomy (GTDB): domain Bacteria; phylum Chloroflexota; class Anaerolineae; order Caldilineales; family Caldilineaceae; genus JASGTU01. The sequence goes on along the minus strand of CAZYSJ010000002.1, from coordinate 246 downwards.
ACCTTTTGGGAGGCGACCGCCCCAGTCAAACTGCCCACCTGGCACTGTCCCCTCACCGGATTACGGCGAAGATTAGAGCCAAAACTTAGTCAGAGTGGTATTTCACCGACGACTCCACCGAACCTGGCGGCCCAGCTTCACAGTCTCCCACCTATCCTACACAAACTAAGTCCTAACCCAATGCCAAGCTACAGTAAAGCTCCACGGGGTCTTTTTGTCCTGCTGCGGGTAAGAAGCATCTTCACT
>CAZYSJ010000001.1:103904-142484 GCA_964649875.1 uncultured Caldilineaceae bacterium | reverse complement strand
GCCAGGCAGCGGCAGGCAGACATGTGCGGCTGATTGGAGGCGCCCGTAATATGTAGTGACCGTTTGGTGCTTCCAACACTCGCATCGCCGGCTCTGGAATCTGCGCTTTCTGCGCTTGTGAGACCCGTATCCCGCCCCCTATCGCCATGTTCCCGTGCATGGGCGCGTCATATTGGACGAACAGTGAACTGCTCCGGCAGAGCGGGGGAACGCTAGCATAACCGATTCGCCGGATGCGCGCGACCACTGAACGGGGATTTTTTCACAGCGCGATGGGCGCTCTGCCTGGACAGTGTACACCATGCAGGCGGATCGGTTTATGTTGTTTTGCTGTCAATTTGTGTACAATGGTCAACGTTCGCGCTACGCAATCCCTACAATGCGACCGAGGTCTACTCTAGAGGTCCAACCTATATGTCCGAATTTATGCTGGGTCTGCGCTGCTTGCGCTGCGGCAGGGAATACGAGGCGCACGACCATCGTTTTGTCTGCGACTGCCGGCCCAACTTAGGCAGTGATATCGGTTCATTGGACGTTGTCTATGATTATGCGCGTTTGCGCTCAACTGTGCCGCCGCAAAGTCTGAACGCGGAGGGCGATCCATCAATGGCGCGGTATTGGCCGCTGCTGCCGATCGACGGTCCCGGAGATCTGCCTCCCCTGCCCGTAGGCGGGACGCCTCTATTGGCCGCACCGCGGTTGGGGAAAGTGAGCGGGATGAGCGCCCTCTTTATTAAAGACGAGGGGAGAAACCCAACAGGTTCGCTCAAAGATCGCGCATCGGCAATAGCGACGGCGCGCGCTCGGATGAGCGGCGCAGCGGTGGCGGCGACAGCCAGTACGGGCAATGCTGCGGCTGCTTTGGCCGGACTTTGTGCGTCGGCGGGCCTGCCGAATGTGATCTTTGTGCCGGAGACGGCGCCGCAGGCAAAACTGGCGCAGTTGCTGGTCTATGGCAGCAAGGTCTTGGCTGTGCGCGGGTCGTATGACGATGCATTTGACCTGTGTACGCATGCCTGCCGGGAATTTGGGTGGTACAACCGCAATACGGGGTACAATCCTTACATGACGGAAGGCAAGAAGACCGTGGCTTACGAGATCGCCGCGCAGTTAGCCCAGTTTCAGGGAGACAGCCGCGCGTTCGTTGCGCCCGATGCAGTATTTGTTTCTGTCGGGGATGGATGCATTATCGGCGGGGTGTACAAGGGGTTTTATGACCTTTTGGCTTTGGGCTGGATAGAGCGCATGCCGCGGCTGTACGGCGTTCAATCGACCAAGAGCGCGGCGTTAGCCCAGGCCTGGAGCGAAGGCGCGGTTGTGCCGCGCCCGGTGGCGGCGTCGACCCGTGCGGACAGCATCAACGTCAACGCGCCGCGCGACGCGCTCAAGGCGTTGCGAGCGGTACGCGAGTCGGGCGGCGCTTTTGTGACGGTAAGTGACGAGTCCATACTCGCCGCGATCCCGCCGCTGGCGCGTCTTGGCGCTGTTTTTGCCGAGCCGGCTGGGGCGGCTGCCTATGCCGGGTTAGCGCAGGCGGCGGCGGACGGGCTGGTCGGCAGTGATGAAGTGACGGTGGTGATCAACACGGGAAGCGGGCTGAAGGATATCGGCGCCGCCATCGATGCGACGGAGGGTGCGAGCGTGATAGAGCCGACGCTCGACGCTGTGCATCGAATCGTCGAGGAGCAGCGCATCCCGATCCGAAAGCGCTAGTGAGAGACAAAAGGAAATGAACATGGTGATGCAAGTCGTGCCAGGCCCCACCTATGCCGAGATGCGGGATCCGCTGCTGCTGCCGCCGAAGTTGCGTGCCGCCGCTCAGGCTGCACGCGGCGACGAGTTGAACCCGCTCAACTTGTTCAATATCAACTGGAAGAACACGGACGCATCCGTCGAGAAGATCGTGCTGCCGCGGGCGTTGACTGGCGTCGACGCCAACATTGTGGTGTTGAGCGGGCGCAACTATCCGAGCGGAAGCATGAAGGTCGGGCCGGCCTATGTGACGCTGGCGGAGGCCGAGTCGCTGCACGGCCTGCGGCCTGGCGATAAGGCGGTGATCGGCCCCAGCACCGGCAATTTTGGGATCGGCACGGCCTATATCAGCCGGCTGAAAGGCTACCGCGCCATCGTGGTGATGCCCGACAACATGAGCGACGAACGATATGAGCGCATCCGCCACTATGGCGGCGACCTGGACTTGACGCCGGGCACGGAGTCGGACGTTATTCTGACATTGGAGCGCACGCACGAAGAATATGTCAGCCGGCCCGACGAGTACATTGTGCTTGCTCAGTTTGAACTGCTGCCTAACTACCGCTTCCATCGCCATGTGACCGGCGACGCCGCGGCGCAGGCTGTGCGCGGGATCGGCAACGGGCGCGTGGCTGCGTTCGTAAGCGCGCCGGGCAGCGCAGGGACGCTCGCCGCCGGGGATTACCTGAAGACGCTGTGGCCTGATAGCTGTATTGTGGCGCTGGAGCCGCGACAGTGCAGTACACTCTATAACGGCGGACAGGGACAGCACCGCATCGAAGGAATCGGGGACAAGATGGTGACGCTGATCCACAATGTCTTCAATACGGACCTGCTCATGCTGATCCACGATGAAGACACGGTGCGGGGGATGGAGGCGGTGCAGGCGGGTACCGACGTGTTGGTGAAGCGGCTTGGTCTGAGCGAGGACGAGGCGATCAATCTGCGCGACAAGTTCGGACCGAGCTGCATTTGTAACATCGTGGGCGCGATCAAGACGGCCAAGTATCTGGGACTGGGCCGCGAGGACAATGTGGTCACGATTGCCACGGATTCTTATGACCGCTATCCGTCGGTCAGCCGCGCGCTCTATGACCGCATAGGCGGCAAACCGAACGACGATCAACTAGAGATGTGGGCCAAGAGCGTCTTTCTGGGGGCAAGCCTGGGCGAGATCGTCGACCTGAACCGAGGAGGCCATCATCGTCGCCTGCAGGAGATGAAGGAAGCGCTCTGGCCTCGGTTCGGCTATGCGCCTGAGGCGATCCGCAGGATGGCGAGTCAGGAGTATTGGGATGGTGAATACGAGAAAATTGGGGAGGCGGATCCTCTGATCGAGGAGGTGCGAGGCAAGTTGCCGGCTGTGTAGGAAGAGGCGGCGCGGTCAACTGCCTGAACCGATCCGTTCCGGCATATGATACAATAACGATAGGATGTTGATTGAATGCGCCCGGCGGTCGCCGGTGAAAATAGCGCCGGGCGCCCGGATTGTGAATCCAAGAACCTTGTTGTAAAGCGCGAAAGGAGCGGCCCATGTATCAGAGAATATTGGTGCCATTGGACGGTTCTAAGCGTGCGGAGACGATCTTGCCGTATGTGGAAGACATGGCCCTGGTGCGCAATTCGGCGATCTTGTTTCTGCAGGTGATCGAGCCAGGCGCCACAATGGTTACGCCTTATGACATGGTGCCCTATTATGATGCCGACCTTGCCCAGCAATGGGTGGAGGAGGCGAAGCAGTATCTCGGCGCTGTGAGCAACGCCTTCCGCGAGAAAGGCATGGATGTCCAGGTTCTGGTCGAACAAGGCCCGGTCGTGCGAACCATTCTCGACGTGGCGGAACGCGAGGACGTAGACCTGATAGCGATGGCAAGCCACGGGCGTTCCGGCCTGGCGCGCGTCTTCTATGGGAGCGTAGCCGCAGGCATTTTGCACCAGGCGGATCGGCCTTTGCTGCTGGTGCGGGCGTGCAATAAGGAGAAGTAGGCTGCCGGTCGTTGCGAGACGATTGAGCCAAAAGAGTTCGCGTGCAGAGGCGCAAACGCCTCTGCACGCGCTGTTTGAGGCTGGGATGAGCGAACGCGAGGCGCGGGTCGCCGCAGGCGAAACTTTGCTCGCGAATGGACGTAGTGATCTCCAATGGATAGATTTGGTTTGGAAATGGAGAAAACAACCGTGGATTCCAGCGCTTCGTGCTTGACGGCCCCTTTCGAGGCTTTGATGCGTTTGATCGCGTGGATCATCAACATGGCAGGCCGGCTTTTGGCGGCTATCATCGGCCTGGTATTGGTGATCGCCGGAATCGTGTTGAGTCTGACGATCATCGGGGCGATCGTCGGCATTCCGTTGATCATTTTTGGGCTGCTGCTCATGGTACGCAGCATCTTCTGAACAAGGCGCATCCGGCTATCGGAGCGGCTCGACGAATTGAGGAGGGGCGGTCTTGCAAGAATTCGTATTGGTATGGCTTGTGACGACGGCGAGTCTGTACATCCTGTCGAAATTGCCGACGGGGATAGAGGTTGCGGGAGTGGGCGCGGCTGCGGGCTGGGGGTTGGTCTTGGGGCTCTTGAATGCGTTCCTCAAGCCGGTGTTAACCTTTCTGACCTGGCCGATCAACTTCTTGACGCTTGGGCTGTTCTCCATCGTGATCAACGGCTTCGTTTTCGCTATGGCTGCGGCGGCGGTACGCGATGTGCGGCTGCGACACGGCTGTCTGACCGCGATCGTCGGCTCAATCCTGTTGGGGCTGCTGAACGGTTTGATCTTAACCCTCGTGCGATAGATGCAGGCCAGGGTAACGTAACGGCGTGCATCCGGGAAGCGGGGCCGGATGGAGGCGCGATGCGCTGCCCATCCGGTTTTTCGTTCTGCGTATAAAACAGCTTTGTAACGATTATTGGATGCGTTCTCTGCCGGGCGATAAGATTAGCGGAACGTTGCACGGGTTGCAGACGTATAAGATATAGGGCCCTGATCAGCGCCCGGATCGCTATCTCGCGCACAGCGTCTACATTTGCGGGATCGGTTTGGCAGGGCTAGTATGGGAGGCGGCCATCGCCCCCTCCAACGCAAATTCGCCGCGGCGCTTTCTGCGTCCGGCGCGCCATTGTTAACAGATTATCTGATACTCCGCGAGGGAAATCATCTATGGATTGCCGAAGAAGTAGACGGACTGATCGCTCTGCAACGAGGGGGGCGTCTACACTGAGCCTGATACTCGTTTTGTTGGCCTCTGCGATGCTCCTGTCGGGCTGCGTATTGCAGCCGCTGGAGGCGCAGGAACCGATTGATTTGGCCGGAGAGACTGTGCCGACTCTGGCAATCGCGCCGATTTCGGGGCCGCCGGGGACGACCATTTTCGCCTCCGGGGCCGGCTGGGAGCCATCCGAGACCGTCTACGTGAATTTGGAGGCAACGCCGGATGAGGAAGCGATTCAGGCGACGGTAGCGATTGCGACGGCTGACGATGATGGCCGTTTCAACGTTAGCTTCATGTATCCGTTGGATCCGGCTTGGGCTGAGCCGGGCGAGGTGACGGTGGCGGCCCGATCTGTTGGGACGGGCAAGGAGGCGACCGCCATCTTCGTGCTGGAAGAGCCGGTTGTTACGCCGACTCCATCGCCGACGGCAACGCAGCCAGGCGCGCCAACAGCCACAGCTACGCCGACTTGGTCCAGAAGTGCAACGGTGATCAGCAATGCGCTGAATGTGCGGCGAGGGCCGTCGACGGCTTTCCCGGTGATCGTGGCGGTAAAGCGCGGGACGGTTTTCACTGTGCTGGGCCAGAACAACAGCGGCGCCTGGCTGTTGGTGCGGACGGACAGCGGCGTCGAGGGTTGGGTTGCGCGCGCCTACACCGATTTTACGGGAACGGCGCCGGTTGTGCCGTCCCCGCGACCGCCGGCAGTTACGCCCACGCCCACGCCGCGCGTGTTCGCAGGATGGCGCGGCGAGTACTACGCCAATGCGACGCTCAGCGGGCAGCCTGCGCTTATCCGTGACGACTCGGCCATCAATTTTGACTGGGGTCTGGGGTCGCCTGCGCCCGGCATTCCGGCGGATAACTTCTCCGCGCGCTGGATGCGCACGGTATCGTTGACCGGCGGCACCTACCGCTTCTTCGCCCGCGCCGACGACGGCGTGCGCGTTTGGGTGGACGGCGCCTTGATCATCGACCAGTGGCGGCCTTCCAGCGGCCAGACGCACTCGACCGCAATCGGCCTGAGCAGCGGCGCGCACCAGATTCGCGTCGAGTATTACGAGGCGAGCCAGTACGCCAGCGTCGCTGTGTGGTGGGAGATGAGCGGCGGGTATCCGGATTGGCGCGGCGAATACTACGCCAATCCGAACCTGACAGGCCTGCCGGCTGTGGTGCGCAATGATACGGCCATCGATTTTGACTGGGGGCGAGGCTCGCCCGCACCGGGCATCCCTGTGGATCTGTTCTCGGTGCGCTGGATGCGCCAGCAGCACTTCGATTCCGGCACATACCGCTTCCACGCGGTTATGGATGACGGCATGCGCATTTTTGTCGATGACCAGTTGATCATCGACGAGTGGCGCGACGGCAGCGCTCGCGAAGTCACGCGCGATGTGTATCTTGGGTATGGAACGCGCACCCTGCGGGTGGAATATTACGAGCGCACCGATTATGCGGTCGCCAAGCTCTGGTGGGAGCGGGTTAGCACGCCGGAGCCTGACCACTTCCCGGACTGGAAGGGCGAGTACTGGTCGAATCGCGATCTGTCGGGCAGCCCGACCGTGGTGCGCAACGACCGTCACATTGACTTTAACTGGGGTTCGGGGTCGCCGGACTGGCGGATTCCGGATGACGACTTCTCGGCGCGGTGGACGCGGCGCAAGGACTTTTCGGCCGGCACGTATCGCTTCTACGCCCGCGCCGACGACGGGGTGCGCGTCTATGTGAACGATAACCGCATTATCAACGAATGGCACGACAGCCGGGGCGATGTCACCTATACGGCGGATATCTGGCTGGATGGGCGCGAGAGCTTGAAGGTCGAGTACTATGAGCGCAGCGGCGGCGCGCGCATCGAGGTGTGGTGGGAAAAGATCGACCATACGCCGACGCCGACTGTGACGGCTACGGCTACCTCGACGCCTACGCCGACGCGCACGCCGGTTATAACGCCGAACCCCTATGCTGATGTGTCGCCGTCCTCCGGCGCGGCGGGCACGCAAGCCACGGTGAGCGGCGGCGGCTTTCCAGCCAATACGCGCGTGAATCTCTATCTGGGCGGGCTGGCACGGTCCGCGTCGTTCGATGCAGATGCGGCCCATGTATATGCGACGACGGTGACGGACCGCATGGGCGGCTATTCTATGACCTTCACCGTGCCGGATCGCTGGTCGGACGGAAGTCCGCTGGAGCCGGGGCGTTTGGTTCTGTTGGTGGCGACAGCTTCCTTCGACGTGGAGGCAAGCGCGACATTCGAGTACCGTGCGCCGGCGCCGACGCAGGCCCCGGACCCGTACGCGCAGATTGCGCCGTCTTCGGGCGGGGCAGGTACGCAGGTGACGGTGAGCGGCGGCGGCTTCCCGGCGAACCGTAACGTCTTTGTCCATCTGGCGGGCTTGGTGAGCGCCAGCGCGTTCGACGCTGCGTCGCCGCATGTCTATGCTTCGGGGCGGACGGACGGCAACGGCAATTACAGCATGGCGTTTAGCATGCCTGAGAATTGGCCGGACGGACGCAAGATCGAGACGGGCAAGCTGATGGTCGTCGTGGCGACGAGCGATATGGGCAGACAGGCCAGCGCGCAGTTCGATTACTTCGTGGAGGCATACACGCCGTCAATCGATATCCGCCCCGGTCAGGCCGACCCAGGCACGAATATGACCGTGAGCGGCGGCGGCTTCCCGGCGATGACGACGATCAACCTGTACCTGGGCGCACTCGACCGTCAGGTCGGCGGGGAGGGCGAGTATGTCTATGCTACGACGGTGACGGATCGCAACGGCAATTACAGCATGGCCTTCAAGGCGCCCGCGACCTGGCCCGACGGCTCGCCGATCACAGAGGACCGCTTAGTGGCGATGGCAGCTACCCGCGACTTCAGCGTGCAGATCAGCGCCACGTTCCGCTATACGCCGGCGCCGGCGCCGACGGGGACGCTGCCGCCGACAGCCACGCCGACGACGCCTGCACAAAGCCCTTCCGCCGCGGTCAACCCGAGTTCCGGCGATGAGGGAACGAGGGTGCGCGTGTCCGGCGGGGGGTTCCCCGCCAACCGGACGGTGACGGTTTACCTGGCGTCGTTCGATCGCGGCGGCGGCCCGGCGGACGGAGCCGAGCGATACGCAACGACCACGACAGATGACCAAGGCGAATATGGAGTAGGTTTCCGCATGCCCGGCGACTGGCCTAACGGCGAACCGATCGCTCAAGGGCCTGTGCTGGTGATCGTCGCGACTGACGACTTCGGCGTGCAGGCGAGTGCGATCTTCCAACATGCGGGAAGCGGCGCAGCGGACGCGGACGGCGGCACGTCAAATTCGGACGTTGAACTGGTCGAAACGCCATCGGCTGAACCAACGGTCGAGCCGACTAGTACGCCGGAGCCGACGGCAACGGAAGCCCCGACGCAACGTCCGACCAGAACACCCGCCGCAACTGAAGAAGCCGAGCCGCCTACGGATACGCCGGAAGCGCCTGTAGAGGAGGCTGAGCCGCCGACGGATACGCCTGTGCCGCCGACGGACACGCCTGAGCCGCCGACGGACACGCCTGAGCCGCCGACGGATACGCCCGAGCCGCCGACGGACACGCCTGAGCCGCCGACGGATACGCCTGAGCCGCCGACGGACACGCCTGAGCCGCCGACAGACACGCCTGAGCCGCCGACGGACACGCCCGTGCCGCCGACGGATACGCCTGAGCCGCCGACGGATACGCCTGAGCCGCCGACGGATACGCCTGAGCCGCCGACGGACACGCCCGTGCCGCCGACGGCGACGGCAACACCGACGATGACCGTTACGCCTCCTCCGCAGGAAGAAGTCGGCGGCGGAGAAGTCGGCGGCGAAGAACCTGGCGGCAAAGGCGGAGAGCCGACTGAGTAAGCGCCGGACCCAACCAGCGCGCAAAGCGATATCGATGGCAAACTTAGGGCTGACGGCGCAATTCTGTCAGCCCTTTTCTATTGGAATTTCGGATTTGTGCGCAGGCGGTCGAAAGCGTCTGCGCCGGCTAAGGCGGATAAGCGGTGCAAGTCCTGGTCAACTGACCAGGACGAAAACTCCCCCCCTGACTAGTCATGATTCTCGCCCATAGCCGGAGGCGTCATTTTATGATATGTTCTATAGTATTTCTGACCGCGCCCATCGTTGTGCGCGGCGGCTTCATGATGGCTTGTGGTGGAGAGGAGGAGTCAGGTATGTTCGTACGTAACCGGATGACCGCACCTGCCATTACAGTCACCCCTGAGACGCCCTTTCAGGAAGCGCTGAAGCTTATGCAGGAGCGTCACTTTCGTCGGTTGCCGATTGTGGATCGAACTGGCAAGCTGTTGGGCATGGTGTCCGAGCGGGACTTGTTACATGCGTCACCGTCTCCTGCGACGTCGCTTAGCGTCTGGGAGATGAATTATTTGCTGTCGCAGTTGACCGTTGAGCAGTTGATGACCACGAAGGTAGTGACGGTGTCGCCGGATCAGCCGGTGGAAGAGGCGGCTAGGCTGATGGTCGAGCACACGATCGGCGGTCTGCCGGTGGTCGATCAGGACCGTCGCGTGGTGGGCGTAATTACTGAGACGGACATATTTAAGGCTTTTGTGGAAATGCTGGGCAGCGGCCAGCCGGGAGTGCGGTTGATGCTCTCCGTGCCGGCTGGCAAGGGAACGTTGGCGCGGCTGGCAAAGGCAATCGCCGACCTGGACGGCAATATTTTGAGCGTGGGCACCTTTGCTACTGATGAGACAGGCCATGCTCGGCTGTTGATCAAGGTAGCCGGGGTGAGTATGCGGCAGTTAGTGGACACGTTAGAGGGACTGGGCGACCATGTCCTCGACGTGCGTGAAGTTTAACTCGACCTAAGGGATGTCTGCGTTTTGTCGGCAGACAGGCTCAGGAGTTCATTCGCAATGTTAGGAGAGAGAGACAATGGTTCGTGAGAAGGTAACGATAGAAGGCAACGAAGCGGCTGCCTACTCGGCCTATAAGACGAGCGAGGTAGTAGCCATCTATCCGATTACGCCGTCGTCGGGTATGGGCGAGCTAGCGGATTATTGGAGCGCCCACGGCGAGAAGAACCTCTGGGGCACAGTGCCGCAGGTGGTTGAGATGCAGTCTGAGGGCGGAGCCGCAGGCGCGGTGCACGGTGCGTTACAGGCCGGCGCCATGACGACGACCTTCACGGCTAGCCAGGGCTTGTTGCTGATGATCCCGAATCTGTACAAGATTGCGGGTGAGTTGACCAGCACCGTGTTCCATATTGCGGCGCGGTCGATTGCGGCGCAGGCGTTGTCGATTTTCGGCGATCACAGCGATGTGATGGCCGCACGCGGGACCGGCTGGGCCACACTTTTTTCCGGCTCGGTGCAAGAAGTGATGGACCTGGCGTTGATCGCCCAGGCGAGCACGTTGAAGTCACGCGTTCCCTTCTTGCATGCGTTTGACGGCTTCCGCACGTCAAGCGAGGTTAGCAAGGTTGAGCGGCTGGCCGACGAGGATTACCGCGCCATGATTGACGACGATCTGGTGCGCGCCCATCGGGCCAGGGGATTGACGCCCGACGCCCCTGTGATCCGCGGTACGGCGCAGAATCCGGATGTCTACTTCCAGGGTCGCGAGACGGTGAACCCGTACTACGAGGCGGTGCCGGGGATCGTCCAGGAGATGATGGACAAGTTTGCGGGCCTCGTCGGGCGGCAATATCGCCTGTTCGACTATGTGGGCGCGCCGGATGCCGAACGCGTGATCGTGTTGATGGGCTCCGGCGTGGAAACGGTGCACGAGACGGTCGATTACCTGACGGAAAAGGGCGAGAAGGTTGGCGTGATCAAGGTGCGCCTCTATCGCCCCTTCTCTCGCGAGCATCTGCTGGAGGCGATTCCGGCGACTGCCAAGAAGATTGCCGTGTTGGACCGCACCAAAGAACCGGGCAGCGCAGGCGAGCCGCTGTATGTGGACGTGGTGACCGCTCTGTCCGAAGCCATGGCTACGGGCGAATCGAAGTTCGCGGCCTTCCCGCGGGTCGTCGGCGGCCGTTACGGTCTGTCGTCGAAGGAGTTTACGCCGGCGATGGTGAAGGGGATCTTCGATGAGTTGGCGAAGGACAACCCGAAGAATCACTTCACGATCGGCATTATCGACGATGTTAGCCACACGAGTCTCGATTACGATCCCGGGTTCGATATTGAGCCGGATGACGTTGTGCGCGCCGTGTTCTGGGGTCTCGGTTCCGATGGTACAGTCGGGGCGAACAAAAACTCGATCAAGATCATCGGTGAAGAGACGAAGAACTACGCCCAGGGCTATTTCGTGTACGATTCGAAGAAGTCCGGCGCCCGCACGATTTCGCATCTGCGCTTTGGGCCGCGGCCGATCAAGAGCACGTATCTGATCCGGCGCGCCAATTTTGTGGCGGTGCACCAGTTCGGCTTCTTCCAGAGCTACGACGTTCTAGAGCCGGCGGCGGAAGGCGCTACCTTGTTGATCAACGCGCCGTACCCGGCGGAAGAGGTATGGGATCAACTGCCGCGACCGGTGCAAGAAGAGATCATTCGCAAGAAGCTCAAGGTCTATACGATCGACGCGTATAGCGTGGCCGGCGATTTGGGGCTAGGCATTCGCATCAACACGATCATGCAGACCTGCTTCTTCGCGATTAGCGGCGTGCTTCCGCAGGACGAAGCGATTGTCGAGATCAAAAAGGCCATCGAGAAGACCTACGGCAAGCGCGGCGAGATTGTGGTCCGCCAGAACTTCGCCGCTGTCGATGCGGCCGTGGCGCACATGCACAAGCTGGAGATCCCTGCACAGGCGACGAGCGCAATCGAGATGCCGTCTGTCGTGCCGGACGAAGCGCCTGAGTTTGTTAAGAACGTGACAGCCATGATCATGGCCGGCGACGGCGATCTGCTGCCGGTTAGCGCTATGCCGGCGGATGGGACTTTCCCCAGCGCAACGACACAGTGGGAAAAGCGCAACGTCGCCCTAGAGGTTCCGATTTGGGAGCCGGACATCTGCATTCAGTGCGGCAAGTGCGTACTCGTCTGCCCGCACGCTGTGATTCGCAGCAAGGTGGTGTCGGAAGCTGAACTGGCCGGCGCGCCGGAGGGGTTCAAGACGGCCGATGCACGCTGGCGCGAATACCCGGACAAGAAGTACACGCTGCAGGTGTCGATGGAAGACTGCACGGGCTGTACGCTCTGCGTCGAGGTCTGCCCGGCTAAGGATAAGAGTGCGGCGGGCCGCAAGGCCATCAACATGCACCCCATCCACCCGGTTTTGGAGGAGGGGCGCGAGCACTGGGCCTTCTTCGACAAGCTGCCGGAACAGCCGCATGTGGACACGCTGAAGTACAACAACGTCAAGAACATCCAATTGCTGGAGCCGCTGTTCGAGTTCTCCGGCGCATGCGCCGGTTGTGGCGAGACGCCGTATCTGAAGCTGATGAGCCAGTTGTTCGGGGACCGAGCGCTGATTGCCAATGCCACGGGCTGCTCGAGCATCTATGGCGGCAACCTGCCGACGACGCCGTGGGCGAAGAATGCCGAAGGGCGCGGTCCTGCATGGAGCAACTCGCTGTTCGAGGATAACGCCGAGTTCGGCATGGGCATGCGGCTGACGCTCGACAAGCAGAGCGAGTATGTACGCGAGCTGGTGGTGCGCCTGCGCGATGTGATCGGTCATAAGTTGGCGGATGATCTGCTGGCGACGGACCAGTCCGAACCGGAAGGCATTGAGGCGCAGCGTGCGCTTGTTGCGCAGCTAAAGCGCACCATTCAGGATGACGATACGCCAGAGGTGCGCGACCTGTACAGCCTGGCCGACAAGTTGGTCAAGAAGTCGGTCTGGATTGTGGGCGGCGACGGCTGGGCCTATGACATCGGCTATGGCGGTCTGGATCACGTGTTGGCATCCGGGCGCAACGTGAATGTGCTGGTGCTGGACACAGAGGTCTATTCCAATACGGGCGGGCAGTCGTCCAAGGCGACGCCGCTCGGCGCCGTGGCGAAGTTTGCTGCAGGCGGCAAGCCGACCGGCAAGAAGGACTTGGCCATGATGGCGATGACCTACGGCAATGTCTATGTGGCCCAGGTGGCGATGGGCGCCAGCGATCGACAGACAGTGCAAGCCTTCTTGGAGGCGGAAGCATATGACGGTCCGTCGCTCATTATCGCCTACAGCCACTGCATCGCCCACGGCATCAACATGGCGAAGGGCATGGATCAGCAGCGCCTTGCCACCGAGACCGGATATTGGCCGCTGTTCCGCTATGATCCGCGGCTGAAGGAACAGGGCAAGAACCCGTTCCAACTGGACTCGAAGGCGCCGAAGGGGGCGTTGCGCGACTATGCGTACAACGAGACGCGCTATCGCATGTTGGCGCAGTCCAATCCGGAACATGCGGAGAAGCTGCTCAAGGAGGCGCAGGCGGCAGTCTACGAACGCTGGCAGCGCTATGAAGAGCTGGCAAAGCAGCGCCCGGCTGAAACGGCATAAGCGGGCGAGCTGAAACTGCGCCGAATGGACGCGAATTGTGGCGTCTATTCGGCGCACAGGCTTGACCGCAATACGGCGGATCGACCTAATAGACCAGACCACGGAGATTGACTGATGGACCTGACTACGACCTATATGGGCCTGACGCTGAAACACCCGATTGTGCCGTCTGCTTCGCCCATGTCCGACAACCTTGACAAGATTCGACGACTGGAAGATGCCGGCGCATCGGCCATCGTGATGTACTCGTTGTTCGAGGAGCAGATCGCCAGCGAGAGCTTGATGCTTGACCATTACCTGACGTATGGCACAGAGAGCTACGCCGAGGCGTTGAGCTACTTCCCGCGTATGGAGTCCTACAACGTGGGGCCGCATGAATATCTGGATCTGCTGCGCAGCGCTAAGGAAGCGGTGGACATTCCCGTGATCGGCAGCCTGAATGGCGTCTCTACGGGCGGATGGATCGAATACGCCCGCCATATGGAGGACGCCGGGGCCGACGGTTTGGAATTGAATATCTACTACATCCCGACTGATCCTTTCATGGACAGCGCCGAGATCGAGCAAATGTACTTGGATGTGGTGCGCGATGTGAAGAAGTCGGTGACGATTCCTTTGGCTGTTAAGGTCGGCCCGTATTTCAGTTCATTTGCTAACATGGCGATGCGCTTGAAGCAGGCCGGGGCGGACGCTCTGGTGATATTCAACCGCTTCTACCAGCCCGACATCGATCTGGATGAGCTGGCTGTGACGCCCAACCTGATGTTGAGCAATTCGCATGAGTTGCGCTTGCCGCTGCTGTGGACGGCGGTGCTCTACGGTCGCGTGGCGGTAGACGTGGCGATCACGAGCGGCGTCCACACGCACGAGGATGTGCTAAAGGGGATGATGGCGGGCGCCAACGTCACGATGATGGCGTCCGGTCTGCTGCGCAACGGTCCAGACCGGATCGGCGCGATCCTGGAAGACCTGAAGCGGTGGATGGAAGAACACGAATATGAGTCGATTCAGCAGATGCGGGGCAGCATGAGCCAGCGCAATGTGGCGGAGCCGGCGGCTTTTGAGCGGGCGAACTACATGAAGGTGCTCGGCTCTTGGCGCCAGGACCCGACCGGCGCCGATCTGAGGTAGGCCCGCTGCTGCATCTGTCACGTTGATAAGAGTGGGGGCGGCGTTTGATACAGGCGACCGCCCCTGGCCGGCGCAGCGGCCAATGCCCAATGAAGGGGCGCTTGCAATGATGCAGGCTGCGCAGCAATGAACGGAGAGAGGATGCGGCGACATGACGAAGCGCAAGGTGCTCATTCCGTTGGACGGCTCCGCCTTCAGCCGTCAGATTGTTCAAGTAGTCCGCACGTTTTTTGACCCTGACGATGTAGACATATTACTTTTCCGGGCGGCATACCCGCCCAGCATCGCGTCTGATGTTAAGCCGCAGGACATGTTTATAGGCGCGATGCCGATTACCGGTTCGTACGACGCGTATAGCCAGACCGTGGATTTGGAGTATTCTTCGGCCACGCAGGAACGCGAGGCCTATCGCGCGGAGCTGCTGGCGGAATTGCAGCAGGAAGTCGAACGGCTGCAGCGCGCCGGCTATACGGCTTCAGCGCAGGTGCAGTTTGGCGAGCCGGCCCAACGCATCATCGATTATGTGGCCGACCAAGACGTTGAGCTTGTGGCGATGACGACGCATGGGCGCGCCGGGCTGGGGCGGCTCGTGCTGGGCAGCGTGGCAGAGCGAGTGGTGCGCAGCGTGTCGGCGCCGGTGCTGCTTATGCGCAACATCTCGGCGCCGAATGCGAACGAGGCGCCCGGCGAGGCTCTATCGCGTACGCTCGGCGCCGGCCGGCAACTGCGCATCGCCACGGCGACCGACGGTTCGACGTTGGCGCAGGAGGCGATCTGCAAGGCGGGCAACTTGGCGCAACTGCTTGGCGCACAGCTCACCGTCTATGTAGTGGCGAGCGACCGCAACGATGCGAGCCACAGCCGGCGCATTATGGAGGATGCGTGCCGGCAGATTGCGCAACTGGTTCCGCGACCGGAGATTGTGCCGCTGGTTGGCTTTACCGACGAGGTGTTGCTGGAACAGATTGGACGGAACCCGGTCGACTTGCTTTGCATCGGCGCTTTTCAGGATCGCGGGGCAGGGGCGTCAAAGGCGATTGGCCCGGCGGCGCAACGATTGGTGCAGCATGCGTCGTCGAGCGTTCTTATGTACAAAGGGCATCGCGCCAAGTTCCGGCGAATTCTGGCGTGCGTCGCGGTCGACGATTCTCTGGATGCGATGGTGGTGAATGCGGCGGCGCAGTTTGCTCGCGCCATGAACGCTGAACTGCGGCTTTTGCATGTTGTGCCGCCATCGGCGGCGACATACCTGTCGCCGGCGCGTGCCGATGCCGACGCGTCCGGTGCGATGTCGTTGGAGGAAGTGTTGGCCCAGGGCACGCACTTGTCGGAGTTGGTCAAAGCGTGGATCGCCCAGCTTGAGGAGTACGGCATCGGCCGTGATGTGATGCTGATGCAGCGAGGCAGCGTGCCGGAAGCGATCCTCAAAATCGCGCATGATGGCATGTATGACCTGGTAGTGGTGGGGAGCCGGTCCAGTCCGGCGCATTTCTTGGGCAGCGTGGCGAACGGGGTTGTGCGGTATGCGGAGCAGTCTGTTCTAGTGTTGCGTTTGCAGAATGCCGGGACGTAAGGCGTTGTCAGGCGAAGGGGCTGGCGACAATGAAGCGACATCTTTCCCAAGTCAACGATTGGATGACGCGGGACCCGATCACGATCACTTCTGACGCATCTTTGGCTGTTGCCTGGGACCTGATGCAGGAACAGGGCGTGAGACGGCTGATCGTGGCGGATCGCGAGTTTCTGGGCATCGTGACGCTGAGCGATATCCTGCGGGTGATGCCGCTGCGCGAGGAGACCAACGACCGCGAGACGCGGCTGTTGATGACGACTCGGCGGGTGCGCGACGTCATGACGTATGACCCGGTCACGGTTGACCCCGAAGACACGATCCAGGAAGCCGCCGAGCGCATGTTGGAGTACGAAGTGAGCGGGCTGCCGGTTCTGGACGGGGAGCGCGTGGTCGGGATTATCACCGAGTCGGATATTTTCCGGCTGGTGGTCGAGTCTTGGGCGGAGGAATCCGTTCCGGACTGAGACGGTCCCAACTGCAGGGATATGCCCGGTAAGGCCGGGTTCTGCGCGGCTGCGAGTCAGCCGCGCGTTGCGTTTTCCTGAGTCGCCTCCTCGATGAGACGTTGCTTTAAATCCCACAGCTCTGGGGTAAGCGAGACGTGATAGATGTGGGGGTTGACCAGGCGGCGGATGCCGGGGTCAAGTCGCTCCATGTCGGCT
Organism: uncultured Caldilineaceae bacterium; assembly: GCA_964649875.1. Lineage (GTDB taxonomy): Bacteria > Chloroflexota > Anaerolineae > Caldilineales > Caldilineaceae > JASGTU01. Next base: position 125,675 of record CAZYSJ010000001.1, on the reverse strand, counting down.
TCTCGCCGCGCGCGGAGCGCGTCGAGCGGCGGAAAATCGGCGGCGAGCTTGCCCTGCACGAGGACATCGGTGAGAAGCGGCTCTATGTGCGAGATGTCGCGCTGATGGATCGTGCGGCGTTTGGTATGATCCATAGGATGGCGCAGCACGAGAGACGGCAGGCTGCGAGGGTCTTCGTGTTCTAGGCAGAGAAGATCGGCGGTAGCCTTGTCGCGCTGATCGTAGACGCGCCAAATCTGCTTGATGCCGGGGTTGGGCGTCTTGGCGGGCGTGTCGGACACTTTGATGGCGGAGTCCCAACGTCCTTCTCGTTGAACGGCTACGAGTTTGTAGACGCCGCCGAGAGCCGGTTCACCCCAAGAGGTGATAAGGCGCGTGCCGATGCCGTAGATCAGCCGGTTGATCAGGCTGTCCGGGTCGACGCCATAGCGGGACGCTTCCGCGCTGATCTGGGTGATGATCTGCCACATGACCAGCTCATCCAGGTCGCCGGAGATGACGATGCTGGTGTCGGGGAAGCCGGCATCGTCCAGCATTCGGGCAGCGCGGATGCTGAGGTAGGCGAGATCGCCGGAATCAAGGCGAATGCCAACGGGGCGATGGCCTTTGCGGCGAAGCTCTTCGAAGACGGTGATGGCGTTGGGCACGCCGCTTTCCAGCGTATCCACGGTGTCGACGAGGAGCAGACAATCGTCGGGGTAGACGTCGGCGTAGGCGCGGAAGGCGCCGAGTTCGCCCATGCCCAGGGTCATAAAAAGCTGGACCATGCTGTGGGCGTGCGTACCTTTGGGGGGGACGCCGAGCGCGCTGGAAACGGCGACGTTTGAGGTGAAGTTCGCCCCGCCGATGAGCGCAGCGCGTGCGCCGGCGTTGCCGCCTTTCTCTTGTGCGCGGCGCAGGCCGAATTCGAGGACAGGGCGGTTGCGCCCCGTATCGGCCATGCGTGCGGCTTTGGTGGCGATCAGGGTCTGGTAGTTTAGGCGGTTCAGCAGGGAAGTTTCCAGGATTTGGGCCATCGCCAGCGGCCCCTGCACCACGGTGAGCGGTGCGTTAGGATGGACAACGCGCCCTTCTGGTATGGCGCGCAAGGTAAGCGAGTCGAAGCGCCCGTTCGCTTTGAGCCAGGCGAGAAAGTCGTCGGCGAAGATGCGGCGGCCTGCGCTGTCGCGTTGGCTGCGCAGATAGTCAAGGTCCTGCTCGCGGAAATGCGCATGCTGCATCCAGTCAACCAGCCACTCCATGCCGGCGTTGATGCAGTAGCCGGCCTGGTGGCTGCCGTAATCCGGGTAACGCCGGAAGAAGTGATCGAACTGGACGATCGATTCGTGTAGGCCCATGCGGTAGTAAAGATGGGCCATAGTTAGCTGGTATTGGTCGGTAAGGAGGATACCCTCCAGCGTCTCACGGTGCGAGAAGCTCATGGTCGCGTGTCCTTTGGGCTGGGAACGTGCTGTCGGGTCTGCTGCGACGTAGATTGCCTTGATTTCGATTGTACCACAGGGCCGCGCGAGCGAATGGGCGGAGTTGGCGGCTGTTCTGTTCTCCTGTCAATCCCGCGTAGCAGGGCCGCTACGGTATAATGGGAGCATCCTAGAGCCGCGGCGGAAAACGCGGACGTAGAGCGAAAACATGCAAAACGAAACGCGGATGTCATGGCAAGCATGAAGCCTCTGAGTGAGGAATCCCCAAGCGCAGCGATGGCGCGGGTTGTATTTCAGCCGAACGGCAGGCAAGGCGTTGTGCCGGTCGGAACCAATCTGCTGCAGGCGGCACGACAACTGGGCGTGGAGATCGAGTCGATCTGCGGCGGACACCAGACCTGCGGCAAGTGCATGGTGCTGGTGGAGGAGGGGGACTTTCCCAAGTTTGGTCTGACCAGCAGCAGGGATCACCTGTCGCCGCCGGGGGATCGAGAACGAGCCTACGCGGAGCGCCGCCGGTTCCCGCCTGGGGCGCGCCTAAGCTGCGCGTGCAGCGTGACCGGCGACTTGGTGGTGCGCGTGCCGGAGGAAAGCCAGACGCGCAAGCAGGTGGTGCGCAAGGGCGCAGGCATCGCCCGCCGCATGACGGTGGATGCGGCGATGCGTCTGTACTACGTGGAACTGCCGCCGGCGCATTTGAAGGATCATCGCGGGGACTGGGAGCGGCTAGCCGCGGCGCTGGCCGAGACGCACGGCCTGGAAGATCTGCGCATTGACCTGGCGGCGCTGCGAGAGCTTCAGCCTGCGCTGGATAGGGGCGGTCGCCGCGTGACGGCGACCGTTTTGGACCGGCAGGAGGTCGTGCGCGTTCAGCCCGGTTTCCTAGACGTCGTATACGGCATATCGCTCGATATCGGCACCACGACGATGGCAGCGCATCTGTGCAACCTGCGCACCGGCGACCTGCTGGGGGCCGCCAGCCGCATGAATCCGCAGGTTCCTTATGGCGAAGACCTGATGAGCCGCGTGAGTTATGCCATGCTGAACGCTGACGGCGTCGAGCGTATGCAGGGGGCTGTGATCGAGGCCATCAACGGCATGATCGCGGAGTTGTCGGATGGGGCCGGCATTCAGCCGCAGGACGTGGTCGAGCTGGTTGCGGTGGGCAATACGACCATGCATCACCTGCTGCTCGGCATCAACCCGCGTGAGTTGGGCGGCACGCCGTTCAGCTTAGCGACGCACGGTGCGCTGAATGTGAAAGCGCGCGAACTGGGCATCGCCATTGCGCCGGGGGGAAACGTGTTCATTCCGCCGTGTGAGGCCGGCCATGTGGGCGCCGACAATGTGGCTGTGCTTGTGGCCGAAGCGCCCTATGCGCAGGATGAGATGATGCTGGTCATCGATGTGGGGACCAACGGCGAGATCCTGTTGGGCAACCGGCAGGGCGTCTATAGCGCCAGCAGCCCAACCGGCCCCGCCTTCGAGGGCGCGCAGATTGTACATGGCATGCGCGCGGCGGAGGGGGCGATTGAGCGCGTACGCATTGACCCGGCGACGCTTGAGGTGCGCTATAAGGTAATCGGCCGCGACGACTGGTTGACCAGTAAGGCGGAAGAGCCGCGCCGGGCTGAGGAAACGGCTGTCTCTGAGTTTGAGAAGGCGCGAGAACGGCGACAGCGCATGCGCGCCCAGGCGATGACGCCGGAAGTGCGCGCATCGGGCATCTGTGGCTCCGGCATCATCGAGGCAGTGGCGGAGCTGTTCTGGGCCGGGCTGGTGGCGCCTAACGGGCGTTTTGTTCAGATGTCTCACCCGCGGCTGCGCACTGCGCAGGGCAACGGCGCGGGCAAAGCCGAGTTTGTGCTGGCCTGGGGGCATGAGACCAGTACGGGACGTGAGATCGTCATCCACGCCGACGACGTGCGCGCCATTCAGCTCGCCAAGGCCGCGCTGTACGCCGGGACGAAACTGCTTATGCAGCGCTTAGGGTTGGAGCGGATCGACCGCATCGTGTTGGCCGGCGGCTTCGGCAGCTACATTGACCCGCGCCACGCCATGGCGTTGGGCATGATCCCGGACTGTGAACTGGCGAGGGTGAAGGCGGTGGGCAATGCAGCCGGCGATGGCGCACGGATGATGCTGCTGGATCGCAACAAGCGCGCCGAGGCGGCGTGGGCTGCTCGCTGGGTGCAATATGTGGAGACAGCCGGCGAACTGAGCTTCCAAGAGGAGTTCGTCAGCGCCATCAACATTCCGCATGCGTTGGATTCGTTTCCGCGAGCCGAGGCGATGGTATTGGAGGCCAGTAAGTTATGGACAGACGAGCGCAGGCAGGGATGGCTGCGGTACGCCGGCGGCGGTTTTGAGGGGATCCGGTCGCTAGGGCGTGACAGCAAGACGGCGGATGCGCCGGAGTCGACTTTGAGAAGAGACGAGACACAGCAAAGCAAGAAAGGCTAGACGATGCCTACAGTTGCGCCATATGGCAGTTGGCGTTCGCCGATCAGCGCTGAGATGGCGGCGGGGAGCGCTGTACGCTTCCAGGAGGTCTGCGTTGCCGGCGACACCGTGTACTGGGTGGAGATGCGCCCGGCGGAGCGCGGGCGTTGTGTGTTGATGCGCCTAGATGCGGGCGGACGCCAGTCTGAGGTGACGCCTTCTGAGATGAACGTGCGCACACGCGTGCATGAATACGGCGGCGGCGCGTTCACCGTGGGAGACGGCTTCGTGGCGTACGCCAACTTTGCCGACCAGAGATTATATGTGCAGCAAGGAGGCGATGCGCCGCGAGCGCTCACGCAGGCGGGGTACCGCTATGCCGACGGCGTAGCGGATGGGCTCCGCAACCGGCTGATTTGCGTGCGCGAAGACCACACGGTCGAGGGCCGCGAGGCGATTAACAGCATCGTGGCGGTAGACCTCGACGGGACGGCCCCGGATGTGACGCTCGCATCGGGCCATGATTTCTACTCGAACCCGCGGCTGAACGCAGACGGCTCTCAGCTTGCCTGGATCGCGTGGAACCATCCGCAGATGCCGTGGACCAAGACGGAACTGTGGCTGGCGGATGTCGGGCCGGACGGCAACGCAGCCAACGCGCGCTGCCTGGTGCGCGGCGACGAGTCAGTCAACCAGCCGGTATGGGCGGCGGATGGCTCTTTGTTGTTTGTGAGCGATCGTTCGGGGTGGTGGAACCTCTACCGGTGGACGGAGGGCGGGCCGCAGGCGCTTCTCGAACGCGAGGCGGAATTTGGCCGGCCGCAGTGGGTGTTTGGGGAGCCGACCTATGGCGTCCGCAGCGGCAAGATCGTTTGCAGCTACTCTGCCGAGGGACGATGGCGGCTGGGGGAACTGGACCTTGCTTCGGGCAACTGGCGTGAGATCGACGCACCTTATACGTCGATTAGCAGCCTAAACGTAACCGATACGCACGCAGTCTTCATCGGCGGCTCGCCCGCGCAGGCCAATGCGGTGGTGCGGCTCAATTTGGAGAGCGGCGAGTGCGAGACGTTGCGAAGCTCTAGCGATCTGCAGATCGATACAGCTTACATCTCGGTCCCCCAAGCGGTCGAGTTCCCTACGGAAAACGGGCTGACGGCGCACGGCTTTTTCTATGCCCCGCGCAACGCGGGCTTCGTCGGGCCGAATGATGAGCGCCCGCCGCTGATGGTGATCAGCCACGGCGGGCCGACCAGCGCCACGACGGATGTGCTCAGCCTGTCGGTTCAGTACTGGACGAGCCGGGGCATCGCTGTGCTGGACGTGAATTATGGGGGGAGTACGGGCTATGGCCGGGCCTATCGCCGGCGACTAGACGGCGCGTGGGGCATCGTCGACGTGGACGACTGCGTGAATGGCGCGCGTTGGCTGGCTGCAAAGGGACTGGTCGACGGCGAGCGAATGGTGATCCGCGGCGGCAGCGCAGGCGGGTTTACCACGCTGGCAGCGTTGACGTTCCGCGATGCGTTCCGCGCCGGCGCGAGCTACTACGGCGTGAGCGACCTGGAGGCGCTGGTTCTGGAGACGCACAAATTCGAATCGCGCTATTTAGACGGCCTGATCGGCCCGTACCCGGAGCGGATCAACCTTTATACGGCGCGATCGCCGATCCATCATATCGAACTTCTGGCGCGGCCGATCATTTTCTTTCAGGGGCTGGAAGACAAAGTTGTGCCGCCTAACCAGGCAGAGCGAATGGTTGATGCCCTGAGCGCCAAGGGCGTGCCGGTCGCGTATGTGGCATTCGAGGGAGAGCAGCATGGATTCCGGCAGGCCGCCAATATCGTGCGCGCCATGACCGGCGAGCTATACTTTTATTCCAAGATGCTCGGCTTCGAGGTGAGCGACGCTATCGAGCCGGTCGCAATCGAAAATCTTGCGGGCGCACAATAAGGCGCATCGCTCAGCATTGAGGGGAGAGAGAAATGTCGAGTGACAAATTGATGGCGAAGCTGGCCGCGCAGCGCTTTGTGTTGGGCGACGGCCCAATGGGATCCATGCTTTACGCAGAGGGATTGAGTCCGGAGGTGTCGCCGGAATTGTTGAATGTGACGCAGCCCGATACGATCCGCGGCATTATGCGGGCGTATGTGGACGCGGGGGCGGAGGTGATCTCGACCAACAGCTTCGGCGGAAACGCCGGGCGGCTGAGCCGTTCGGGGGCGGCGGAGCGCGTGGAGGAACTAAACCGGGCCGCCGCGGAATTGGCAAGGCAAGTGGTTGACGGACGCGATTGCCTGGTCGCCGGCTCGGTGGGGCCGACGGGGGAGTTGCTGGAGCCGTATGGCCTGCTGACGTTTGACGAGGCGACGGCGATGTTCGAGACGCAGGTGCGCGCGCTGGTTGCCGGGGGCGTTGACCTGATCCTGATTGAGACCATGACGCAGTTGCCTGAGATGGAAGCGGCGATCAAGGCCACGCGCCAGGTGGCGGAGGACCTGTTCATCGGCGCCAGCATGAGCTTCAATACCAACCTTCACACGATGATGGGCGTCAGCCCGCTTCAGGCGCTGGAGGCGCTTCATGGATGGGGCGTTCGCTTGATTGGGTCGAATTGCGGCAATGGGCCTGCGGAGATCGAGACGGTGATGGCGCAGATGGCCGCGCATCGGCCGGAAGGGGTCTACTTGCTGGCGCAAAGCAACGCCGGTTTGCCGCGTGACGAGGATGGAGAGACGGTATTTGACGGAACCCCTGAAGTGATGGCGGAGCACGCCGTTAAGATGATGCGGCTGGGCATAAACTATATCGGTGCGTGCTGCGGCAATACGCCGGCGCACATCGCGGCGATGCGTGCCGCATTGGACGCGGCGGCCGGCGTGGGCGAGGCCGATCGTTGAGGCGCGTCCTGTTTCTGTTCCTGGACGGGGTGGGGCTTGGGCCTGCCGACCCGGCGGTGAATCCTCTAGCGGCCGGGCGCTTTCCTACCCTGGACGATTTGCTTGACGGTTACCCGCTGTTGACGGCGACAGGGCGCGTGTCCACCGAACGCGCCGATTTGGTTCCGCTGGATGCGTGTTTGGGCGTGGACGGCAGGCCGCAGAGCGCTACTGGGCAGGCTTCGCTGCTAACCGGGCGCAATGCACCCGCCGCGCTGGGCGAGCACTATGGGCCGCGACCCGATGCACGCGTGCGTCGCCTGCTTGACGAGGGGACGATATTCTCGCGATTGCGGGAGAGGGGGACTCCAGCTCACTTCTGCAATGCGTATCCTGCCGGCTTCTTCTCTGCTGTTGAGCGCGGCAAACGCCTGTTGAGCGCCATCCCTTATGCCGCACAGACGGCAGGTCTGCGCCTGCAAACCTATGAGGACCTGGCGGCGGGCAATGCCCTCAGCGCGGACTATACCAACCGAGGCTGGCGCGAGCAATTGGGTTACGCCGATGCGCCGGTCTATGAGGCGCGCGAGGCGGGCGCTGTGTTGTGGCGGCTGGCGCAGCCGTACCAGTTCGTGCTGCACGAGCATTGGCTGACAGACTTGCTCGGACATGGGCGAAAGCTGGATGAAGCAGTCGTCGATCTGACGCTGTTCGATGATTTTCTCGGCGGGTTGATCGAGGCGGCGGACATAGACAGTACGCTGATCGTCATCGCTAGCGACCACGGCAATGTGGAGGATTGCAGCCACGGGCGGCATACGACGAACCCGGCGCTTGGTCTGCTGGTCGGGGCGCGAGACGGGATTGATGTATCTGCTGTAACGCGGTTAACGGACCTAGCGCCTGTCATTCTCGATTTTCTCTCCGGCTGAGAGAACCGAGAGGCGCAACGCGCAAGGCAGTAACATGAGAGCGCAGAATACGTATGTGATCGCCTTCCAGGCAGCGGCTGCCGCCTGGAAGGCGTTTCTTTTGGGGGCGACAGCGCATGGCTGGGCTATGCATCAGGTTCTTGCACGAACAGCAGCAATAAGAGGAGACCGACCGCCGCAGCGACCGCCGAGGTGACGGCGACCACGGTGATGCCGTGGTCGGCATAGAGCGCGGGTGCGACGAAGTTGGCGAGCGTCACCGCGCCGAGGGAAATGGCGGAAGAGAGAGTCATGACTTTGGCGCGCTGCGCGGGGACCTGTTCGCTGAGCAGGGGGATGCAACTGACGATGGAGAACTCGAAGAAGCCGCGCGTCACCGCTACGCCCAACACGGCGATGACCATGCCGGTGTTGAGCCAAGGCAGCAACAGGTAACCTGCCAGCGCACCGACGGAACCGATGAGTACGCTGCGCCGTTTGCCGATGCGATCGGAAAATAAGCTGACCGAAACGCTGGCGGTCAGGTCAAAAAAGCCGAAGATGAGGGCGACAGTTCCAAGTTGCGCCGCGCCGAGGCCGTATTCGGCGCTGAACCATGCGCCGTAGACGATCATCAATTGCACGGCGGCGAAGTGGTTAAAGGAAGAGACGCCGATGGCCGCGTAGGCGGAACGGGCGTTGTCGCCCAGCCGGAAAAAATTCAGGGTGCGGGCGATAACGCTTGTGCGCGCCGGCTTGGGGTGATCCTCATGGGGGTGCACATTGGCGTCGCGCGCCGAGGGCAAGGCGCTGAAAACGACGGCCATGACCACAAGACCGGCGCTGAGGACGAAGAACGGGGCGCGCCAGCCGGCCGCGTTGATGAGCTGCCCCATGAGATAGAGACCGAAGATGCCGGTGAGCGCCCAGGAGTATTCCAACATGCCCAGACCGCGCCCGCGCCGGGAATAGGGTAGGCGAGCGCTGAGGTAGGCATGGAGCGTAGGCACGAAGGCTGCCATGCCAAGCCCGGCGACGACCATGCCGAAGGCCGCCGGCCATGCCGAGGGGCTGACGCCGACGACAAGCATGCCGGCTGCGGACAGCAGCAGGCCGATGCGCAGCACGAGGCGGTATCCGTAGCGGTCGGCTGCGGCGCCGAATGCAGGCGAGAGCAAGCCCATGGCGCTGCGCAGGCTGACCAGACGCCCCATCACCACGACGCTTGTGCCAAGCCCGGCGGCTATAAGCGGCAGGAACGGATTGAAAAGCTGCACGCCGGTATCGACGATGATGCGGGCGGTTATCGAGGTGGTAATCAGGCGGGCGAAGGAGAGTTCCCGCTCTGTAACGGGCGTACGACTTGCCACTAGACGATTCCTGTCTGTCTTAGTTTGTAAAGAGAAATGTCGTCACTCAGTCGCCCGGTTCGACGCGCTGCACCAACGCACCGGGCGGGGGGACGAACTCGAAGACGAGTGGATCGATGGCCGCGTTGAAGTCGACGAAACGGAAGCGCAACTCGCGACCGGCGCTATCGCGCAGGGCGAGCGGATAGGCGTATTTTGTGTCGAGCCAAACATGCAGGGGGCCAGCCGGGAACGCTGCATCGCCCGCGGGCACGCTGATTTCCCAGTGTTCCGTCCTGCGGCCTGCAACCGTATCGTCTGCGACTTTGTGCAGCGGGTAACCCGCTTCGACGGCGCGGCGGATGTCGCCGGGCAATCGTTCGAGCGACGAGCCGGCCCCGGCCTCGCCCGCCAGATCGGGCGTGTAGTTGGTGCGGTCAACTATCGTGACTATGTTTAGCGCCGGCGAATAGACCCAGCCCTCGCGGTCGTTGAGCGCGACGATCACGCCCTGGAAGGCGCCGGGGCCGGACTCGGTTTCGGTGCGCAAGAAGGAAGGCCGCTGCAGCCAGAATTCCTGATTGAGCGTCACCGGTCCTTGGGTGATGTCCAATTGCCCTTGAACGGTTTCAACGCGAGCAAGCCCTTTGTCTAGCCGCCGCAATAGAGCGGTGTGCGTGTCCTTAGGGGAGCCACAGCCGCCAATCGGCAGCAAGGCCAATAGGGCGAGGAGAACATACGCCGCCCCTCGTGTTCGATTTTGCATTCGACGAGGCATGTAGGAGGAATTCGAGGCAGGCCGGCGGGATGCGAAACGGCGCATCCCGGCTACATCCATACGCGCGGCGTGTCGTGATCGTCACGTCCGCCGATAATGTGAGGGGGCGGCTCGTCGGAAGCGCTGGGCTGCGCTTCCGTCAATACCTGACGCCCCTGATTGCCGCCTAGGTCGGGTCCGAGGATGCCGGCCTCTTCGAGTTGCTCTACGAGGCGGCTGGATCGGCTGTAGCCGATGCGCAGCTTGCGCTGCAGCAGACTCACCGAGCCGCGGCCGGACTCTTGAACGATGCGCACGGCGTCGTCGAAAAGCTCATCGCGCGCTTGCACGGCCTTCATGCGGTCGATCTCTTCGAACAATTGCGCTTGCGAGGGCGCCGGCTCCGCTGCGACCGTCCCGGCTACAGGCGGGGCGTTGAGCTGGTCGGACGGGTTGGCGGGGATCGGATCGGGCGGGGCGGCAACGGCCGGCGGGGCCGTATCCGCGTATTTGTCTTGCTCTTCTTCGAGACTGCGCCCGCCCTTCCAGTAGCGCACGATGCGCGCTATCTCCTCGTCGCTGAGCCAGGCGCCCTGGATGCGTTCGAGCTTGCTGGCATCCGCGGCCATAAAGAGCATGTCGCCGCGACCGAGGAGGCGTTCCGCTCCGGGCACGTCGAGGATGACGCGGCTGTCCACCTGGCTGCTTACGGCGAAGGCGATGCGCGCGGGGAAGTTGGCCTTAATCAAGCCCGTGATTACATCGACCGATGGTCGCTGGGTCGCCACGATCAGATGAATGCCGACGGCGCGCGCCATCTGTGCGATGCGGCAGATGTGCTTTTCGACCTCCTCAGGAGAGGCCATCATCAGGTCGGCCATTTCGTCGACGACGATGACGATGTAGGGCAGGGGCTTTTCGTTGCGTTTGAGGAGATAAGCGTTGTAGCGCTCGATGTCACGCGCGTTGGCGGCGCTGCACAGTTGGTAGCGCCGTTCCATTTCTTTGACCGCCCAGAAGAGCACGCCCGATGCCCGGTCGATCTCCGTAACGACGGGGCTAAGCAGGTGCGGAATGCCGTTATACATGCTCAGTTCGACCATTTTGGGGTCAATCATGAGCAGGCGCAGCGAATCGGGCGTGTGGGAGAGCAGAAGACAGGCGATGATGGAGTTGATGCAGACGGATTTGCCGGAGCCTGTCGCGCCGGCGATGAGCAGATGGGGCATGCGCGCCAAGTCTGCCACAATCGGCTGCCCTTTGACGTCTTCCCCCAGGGCAAAACCGAGCTTGCCCTTCAGGGTTTGGAAGGCCTCGCTCTCCATCAGTTCCTTGAGGCCAACGACGTTGCTTTCGTGGTTGGGGACTTCGACGCCGACATAGTTCGTGCCGGGCACAGGCGCTTCGATGCGCACGCTTGGGGCGGCGAGCGCCAGGGCAAGGTCGTTGGCGAGGCCGGCGATCTTGGAGACTTTGACCTTGACGCGCTGGGTTTCGCCGCGCACCGTTCGCTCGACATAACCGGGCTTGATCAGGTATTGGGTGACGGATGGGCCTTTATACGCGCCCTCGAAATCGGCGGGCACGCCGAAAAGGGATAGTGTCTCTTGAATCAGCCGGCCTTGACGACGGATCAGATCGTCGCTGTCGACCTGGCGCTCCCAGTCGTTGAGCATGTCGTGCTTATTGGGCAGACGCCATTCTTGCGCTCCCCCGACGATGTGCGGGGTGAGGACGTCGGGCCGAGAGGGGGGCTTGGCCGGCGTCGGCGCAGCCGTTGCGGTCGCGGGTGCAGCCGGCGTGGGACGTTCTGCTGCCGGCGTGCGGCGAAGGGGTTCCGACGCGACACGCGGCGGGTTGGCCGGCACCATGTTGGGCGGCAGGTCATTGTGCCGGCTGCGGGTAAAGCGCTCCTTGATCCGCTTCCACCAGGGCAGCGTACCGCTCGGAATGGGCAGCACGGGCTGGATCGGCAGGCGGCGGCGCTCCTTGCGCTCTTGTCTCCAGTCGTGCCAGCGGTACCAGAGATCGACTGCGGCGTGCATGAGGAGTTGATCGGTTAGCAGGACGATGCCAAGCACGACGGCGAGGCTGACGACCGACCAGGCGCCGATGGGGCCTAACGACGACTGCAAACCGGCTGCGATGGCGCTGCCGATTGCGCCGCCAGCTTCTGCTGGCGCTGCGGCGACGAACAGGGCGGCGCCGGTGATGAAAGCGAGGAACAGGGCGGTGAGACCGGCCGGCCGTTGCCACGGCAAATCAGGCATCTGCTCAACGGCGCGGATGACAACCCAGAGGCCAAGGGCGCCGGCGACGAGGGGCACGCCCCAGGCGCCAAGTCCGACCATCTCATTCAGGAACTGAATCCATGAGTCGGTAAGGCGGCCGCGACTGTCGGTCAACAGGCTTAGCAAGGTCAACGCTGCGATCGCGATCAGGACGAGGCCCCATAGTTCGGGGCGCAGGAGGAAATCGGCTATCTTTTGCAGCGTTTCTTGCTGCCGCTTTGACTTTCGGGATCGTCTTTTGGTTGCCATACGCCTAGGGTGAGCAGCAGTGTGCGAACATGCGTTCCGGTGCAGTATAGCATGGTCGGGCGACGGCGGCAAGCGATTTATCCTTGTCGCGCCGCCCGGCCATGCAGGTGATATAGGCTATCGATTCAGGCGTAATTTCGCCAGGCTCTATACTTCCATGACGAGCGGCAGCACCATGGGGCGACGGCCAATTTCGCGATAGGTGAAATCGGCCAGCGCGTCTTTGATGCGCTCTTCCATAGCGCTTTGCGGCGCACGCTTTTTGATGACCCTGAGCACGACCTCGCGGGCGCGCTTGATGAGATCTTCATTCTCGCGCATATAAACGAAGCCGCGGCTGACGATTTCCGGCCCGTAGAGGATGGAGCCGTCGAATTCGTCCAGAGCTAAGATGCAGACGATGAAGCCGTTTTGGCTGAGGTGGCTGCGGTCGCGCAGCACGACGTTGCCGACATCGCCAATGCCGAGGCCGTCGACGAAGACGTGCCCGGCCTGCATGCGTTCGCCCGGTCGCGCCATAATTTCGTCGGAGCCGTGATCGAAGCGGCCAAACTCCATGACTTGCCCGTCCTCAAGCACGAAGATATTGTCTTCCGGAACGTTTGTCTCGCGCGCCAGACGGGCATGCAAGACGAGGTGGCGATATTCGCCGTGAACCGGGATGAAGTACTTGGGCCGGACTAGTTCGAGCATATGCCGGTAGTCCTCGCGCCCGCCGTGACCACTGACGTGGACATCGCCCAATTCGTGGTACAGAACGTCCACGCCCTGGCGGAAGAGGTTGTCGACGGTGCGGTTGAACAACTGCTCGTTGCCGGGGATGGGCATGGCGCTGAGGATGACGGTGTCGCCCTCGCGCAGGGTAATCTGGCGATGTTCACCGATGCTCATGCGCACCATCGCGCTGGTCGGCTCTCCCTGGCTGCCGGTAGCGACGATGACGACTTCGTTCGGGGGCAGCGATTCCATCTCAGTTGTGGTCAGTAGCTCGTCCTGCGTAATGTCCAGGTAGCCCAATTGGATGGCGATCTTGACGTTGTTGACCATCGAGCGGCCCACGACGCCTACCCGGCGATTGTGACGCCGTGCGACGTTGATGATCTGCTGGACGCGGCCTAGGTTGCTGGCAAAGGTGGCGAGCAACACCCGTCCCTCGGCTTTAGAGAAGGCTCGTTCCAGCATGGTTTCTACGTTGCGTTCGCTGGGCGTTTGGCCCTCTTGCTCAGCATTGGTGCTGTCGGCGAGCAGGAGCAGGACGCCCTGGTCGCCCCAGGCGCGCAGCTTGTCCGCTTCGGTTGGCTTATCGTCCGCGGGCGTGGGGTCGAAACGGTAGTCGCTGGTGTGGATCACGCGGCCGGCGGGCGTTTGGACGGCGATGCCAACGCTGTCGGGGAAGCTGTGGCAGGTATGGAAGAACTCGATAGCGAAAGGATCCAGATCGATCGCGTCGTCTTCGGTCACGGTGATGAGTTCGGCGTCGTCGAGCAGCTTGTGCTCGCGCAGTTTGACCTCCAGCAGGCCGCGCGTGAGGGCTGTAGCGTAAATGGGAGCGTGAAGGCCTTGCTCCATCAGATAGGCGAGCGCGCCGATATGATCTTCGTGTCCGTGGCTTAGGATGATGCCGCGCACCCAATCGAGGCGTTCGTAGACGTAGCCGGCATCGGGGATGACGATGTCGATGCCGTGCATCTCGTTTGTCGGGAACATGAGGCCGGCGTCAATAATCAGTATGTTTTCGCCGGATTCCAGCACCATCATGTTTTTGCCGATCTCGCCCAGCCCGCCGAGGGGAATGAGACGAAGAAGCGGCGAGGCATCCGAATTATTGGTTTGTTCTGAGTGTGCCATTGGCTATTCTCCATTTCGTGCGGTCAGTATTATGTATCGAATATATTCAAAACAAGGGAATCCGCGATCCCCTGTATATCAAGACAAGTCCAACAGGCTTGGCTGTGTGAAATCCTCATCGTCATCGTCAGCGCCGCGTTGATCGCCCTGAGGAATCGATTTCGTTCCCGCCGAATCTTCCGGCGGCGCGTAATCGGGATCGCCAGGGTGGGGCGCGCCAGCCGGCAAGGCTTCGCCGCGAGCGGCGGCTGCATCGGCGGCCTGCGCACGCCGGATTAGGGGCGGCAACTTCTGCATGTCGCGTTCAAAATCTGTACGCCACTGCGGATTACGCAGGGCTGCAGCCGGGTGGAACATGGCTAGCGCCACACGTCCGTGGCCGATATTGCGGATCTGCCCGTGCACGCGGGTGATGCCTACGTCCCCAAACCAGCGCCGCATGCTGAAGCGACCCAGGGTGACGATAATGCGCGGGTTGATCAACTCGACCTGTTGGTCGAGATAGGCGCTGCACGCCTCCAGTTCGTCGGGAAGCGGGTCGCGGTTATCGGGCGGGCGGCACTTGACGACGTTGGTAATGTAGACGTCTTGCCGGTGAATGCCGTTCGCCTCCATTATTTCCGTGAGGAAGCGCCCGCTCGCCCCGACGAAGGGACGGCCCTGGCGGTCTTCCTCGAAGCCGGGGCCTTCGCCTACGAACATGACGACGGCGTTATAATCCCCTTCTCCGGGGACAGCATGCGTCCTGCCCTCGGCGAGAGGACAGGCGCGACAGGAGGCTATGCGCTCTTCCAGCGCGTGCATTTTTTGCGATGTGTTGTCCTGCGCTGTCATGTCGATCGGTTCTGTCTATTGCGCCGTACAACGCAAATGAATTTTGCGTCTTGCGCCGGTTGGTTTCCTGCGCGTTACCGGCGCGTTATCTATGTCAACTGCCGCATTATAGCACTCGGATTTAGTCGCGTCGAAATTGCCGGGCGGCGGGCGACGAAAAGGCGGCAATGCCTGTAGCGTCGCATGCGCTCCCTTGAACGCAAAGGCAGGACACGTTAGTGCGCCCTGCCTTTGCGTTTGCGTGTTAGGTTATGGGGGGAGAGGTAGAGGCTTAGTCGGGCCGCGGCAGCCGGTCTTGGACAGGCGGCAAGGTCGAGAAGGGCTTGTGCGGTTCGAGCTGATACCAGTAGGCCGTGCTGGAATAGTCATCCGAACGGCGGTTGGCGTGGCCGTGTTCGATGGTGACGCGGATCGACTTCCGGAAGTGGATCGGGTCCTCGATGTGGAAGCGGTAGAGCGAGATCTTGCCCGACCAGTTCGGCCCGCCGGGGAGCGTGATGCCGTGATAGGGCGCGTCGTACTTGACGGCAGGGCAGTAGGCGGTGTTGAAGTAGTCCTCCGTGCCGGTGCCGTGCAGGGATGGCGGCCACTCCTCACCGTCAATGAAGATCATGTCGTCGCCTTCGCCATACCAGTTGAAGCAGCCGAAGATCAGTTCGGCGGCGCCTTCCGCTTCCTCCATGCGCATGGGCCAACTGACGTTGTCGGGCCAGGCCATATTTTCGCCGGTGCGCAGGTTGTGGATGTTGAGATTGCAGCCGACGTAGTGCCCCTGGCCTTCGGCTTCGAGGATCACATAGTTGCCGGCGCCGCCGATGTTTTCGCCGCCGAACGAGAAGTCGGTGTTGCTCATGCCTTCGTCAGAGACGCCCTCACACGGGTTTTCGCGTCGCCACTGGGCATGGAAGCGGCCCATGTCCGCGGGCACGGAGTCGTGCAGTTCGTAGTCTACGTAATAGTAGAATTGCACGTCCGTTTCGCCCTCGTTGCTCAGGGTTAGGCGGGCGTGCGAGCCGAAGGGCATGGGAAAGAAGCAGTTGAAGGCGCGTCCGTCGGCGGGGCTCATCTGCAGCGGCAAAGAGCTGAAGGGCGTCATCTGGGCATGGCCCATGCCGAAGAAATCGCCGAGGGGCGCTTCGACCGAGGGATTGTGCTCGCCGTCCCACCACATGCGTAACACCAGCTTGCGCAGGTAGTCTGGCTCCATGCTCAAATGAGTGCACCAAATATGGTTAATGCAGCCGGCGCCTTCTATTTCGGCTAGGGTCAGGGTATCGCCGGGCTGGACGCGGCGAAAATCATTATTGCCGCCAGTCGCGTCCCAGCTAGAGATCCGGCGGGTGCGCACGTTGCGGATACGGGGCAGTTCGCCTAATGGGCTGCCTTTAAACAGGCTCATGAGACTCTCCTCGGATATGGCGAATAGCGGATGCAGCGGTTAGACGCCGGCGGCTGCGACTTCGCGTTCTGTTTGCGGCGCGTAGTCGATCGGGCGGAAGCAGAGCGCCTGTCGTTCCGGCCCTATCTCGACCAGCGGCGGGCGCTGCTGACGGCAGATGTCGCGCACATAGGGACAGCGGGCGGCGAACTTGCAATGCGTCACTGCATACTCTTTGGTTTCGACATCGGGCAATACGGCGACATCGTCCCACTTTTCGCCAATCTTGGGCACAGAGTCCATCAGCAACTCGGTGTAGGGGTGTTGCGGGTCCGTGAGAATGGCGTCGGACGGGCCGAGTTCGACCAGGTTGCCGCGGTACATGATGGCGATGTAGTCGCTGACGTAGTAGGCCGTGGACAGATCGTGCGTGATGTAGATGAAGCTTACCTGGCGCTCGTTCTTGAGCTGCAAGAAGAGGTTGACGATGTTCATGCGCAGCGAGGCGTCGATCATGCTCACCGGCTCGTCGGCGACGATCAGCTTCGGGTTGGGGATGAGGGCGCGCGCAATGGAGATGCGCTGCAACTCGCCGCCGGAGAACTGGTTGGGATATTTGCCCTCGACCAAGCCGATATCTAGACCGACTGAATTGAGCGCGTCGGCAATGACCTCGCGTGCTTGCTTGCGGTTGGCCGCTGCGCCCAGGTTGAGGGCGGTCTCGTAGAGGTAGCTGTCGACCGGCTTGCGCGAACTGAACGCCTCGAAGGGGTTCTGGAAGATTGGTTGGACAAAACGCCGAAACTCCTGGCTGTCCATACGGTCGGCGCCGGCGAAAACATGACGACCGTCGATATAGACGTCTCCGCCGCTCGGCTCCAACAGGCGCAAGAGAATGCGCGCCATCGTCGTCTTGCCGCTGCCGGACTCGCCCACGATGCTCAGGATGGCGGGCTCTCCGGCTTTGAGAGTCAGACTCACATCGTCGACTGCCAATAAACGCGTGCCGGTGAGGAGACCGCCGATGCGAAAGGCGCGGGTCAGTCCTTTGAGTTCCATGACCTTTTCGCTGTTCATGACTGTGCTCCTTCCTTCTGCACATGGGCGGCGGCCAACGCCTCCTCGTGGAGGAAGCAGGCGGCGAGATGGTCGTCCTCGGTCTGGACGAGCGGCGGGCGCACCTGTGTGCAGATGTCCATAGCATGCGGGCAACGCGGTGCGAACGGGCAGCCGGACGGCGGATCGAGCAGGCTGGGCGGACGCCCGCTGATGCCTTCTCTGGCGCTGTGATCGCCGATGCGCGGCAGGGACTTGATCAGCATTTCGGTGTAGGGATGCTGGGCCGCAGTGAAGATGCGTTCGGTTGGCCCCACTTCAACCAGTTGACCGGCGTACATGATCGCCATGCGGTGGGTGATCTGGTAGTGGACGCCCATATCGTGCGAGACGATGATCAGCGTGTTGCCCATGGTTTGCTGCACGCGTGTGAGCATGCGCAAGATGCCGCGCTGGACAACAACGTCGAGCGCAGTGGTAGGCTCGTCGGCCAGAATGATCTGCGGGTGTAGGAAGGTGGCGAGGGCCACGAGTACGCGCTGGCGCATACCGCCGCTGAGTTGGTGCGGGTAGGCCTTCAGCACCTCGACGGGCAGGTCCAACTCCTGAAGGTAGTCGGCGACCTGCCGGCGAATCTCTTCGCGGCTGCCGGCGCGGTGAAAACGGGAAACGGCATCGAAGAATTGGTTTTCGACGCGCATCACCGGGTTGAGCACGCTCATGGATGCTTGCGGCACGTAGGAGATGAACTCCCACCACACTTTAGGCAGGTCTTTGGCCGAGAGGACGGTAACTTGGCCGTTGTCGGTCATCTCGGCGCGGATTTCGCCGGAGACGAGGCGCAGAGGCGGCCTAATGTGGCCGTAGATCACCTTGATGAGCGTGGATTTGCCGCAGCCCGACTCGCCGACGATGCCGAGAATTTCGTTTGGCCGAATTTCCAAGCTCACGTCGTCCACGGCCTTAACCGGGCCGCGCGGGCTGTCGTAATAGGCTTTGACGTTGGTAAGTGTATACATGCGTTAGCGCCCTCTACGCTCGGCCGAACGTTCCGACAGACCGGTTGAGAAAAGGAACAGGCCGATGAACATAACAACGATGGTCACCACAGGCGCGCCGATCCACCACCAGCGGCGACCAAGCAGCGCTTGGTGTTGGAGCGCCCAGTAAATCATGGTGCCGAGCGTTGACTCTTGCAAGCTTGACAGGCCGATTACGGCTAAGCTGGATTCGGTCGAGATCGCCACGAGCACGGTGTTGATCAGGTTGGCAAAAGCCCACGCCGTAATGAAAGGGAATATCTCGCGAGTGATGATTTTCCAGCCTTGCTCGCCGGAGAACCAGGCCGTGTTGACGAACTCGCGTTCGCGCATGCTCAGGGCCATCGACCGCGACTGGCGGGCCGGCCAAGGCCAGTTGAAGATGATGAGAATGCCGCTGATGAGGTATATGCCCGCTTTGCCTTGCATTAGGGAGGCGAGCAGAATGAGGATGGGTAAGGATGGGATGACGATGAAAACGTCCATCAGAAGCGTCAGGATGCGATCGACTATTCCCCCCATAAAGCCGGCGGTCATTCCAGCCATCACGCCGATGATCGTGGCGGCGATCGCAACGATGAAGCCGATAATCAGCGAGTTGCGCGTAGACCAGGCGAGCAGCCAGAAGGTGTCCTGGCCGAGATTGGTCGTGCCGAGCAGGTGCTCGGCGCTCGGTTTCAGGTTGCGCGGCAGCGTGTTCCAGATGCGCGGGTCTTCCGGTGCGAACAAGGGCATAACCAGGCCGAGGACAAAGATGACGGCAAGAATGACCGTTCCCAGGAGAAGGCGCGTATTGGTCTTGGACATAGAACTGTGGCCTGCCTTACCGGTAACGGATGCGTGGATCGAGGAACGGATAGATCAGGTCCACCACAAAAGTGGCGGTGGAGACGGCTAGGATGGACAGGCTGATTGTGCCCATCAGCAGATTGTAGTCTGCCTGCAGCACGGCGGTATAGATGAGCGTGCCGACGCCGGGGTAACTAAACAAGATTTCCGTGATCAATGCGCCGTTGAAGACGCCGCCCAAGACCAAGGCCAGCATCGTGATCTGGGGCAGGATGGCGTTCTGCGCCACGTAGCGATTCATTATCCTGCCTTCGCCGACTCCTTTGAGTTTGGCGAAATCTACATACTCTTCTTCGGAGAGGCTGGACGAGAGGGCCTTCATACTAAGAAACCACCAGCCGAAGTTGACCACGACGATGGACATCGCCGGAAGAATGGAGTTGTAGATGGCGGCCCAGACGTATTCGAGCGTCCACGGCTTTAGCATGGGCGACATGCTGAAGTTGGTGGGCAAGATGCCCCACACGTAGCCAAAGAGAATGATCAAGATCAGGGCGAGGATGTAATAAGGGATGGGATATACCAGGATGGCAAAGCCTTCGAGGAACTTGGAGTACGTCTTAAGGCGATGGTAGCCGGCCAGCAAGCCGATGGTATTCCCGAGCACCCACGCGATCAGAGTCGAAGCTAACAGCAGCGCCAGAGACCAGGGAAGCGCTCGTCCGATCAACTCCGAAACCGGCGTAGGGAACATGGCTAGCGATGGGCCAAAATCGAAGGTGATGAAGACGCGTTTCATGAAACTGAGGTACTGATCCCACAGCGTGCCTTCAAGGCCGAATGAGGCGGTCAGGGAGGCGCGTAGGGCTTCGACCTGTTCGGGTTCCATGAAAGCGCCCTGGGACATGACGCGGCCGAGCATGGCGGAGACCGGGTCGGTGGGCATCAGGCGGGGTACGATGAATACGGCGGAAATGCCGATCCACACGACAAGCGCATAGGTGAGCACGCGGGATAACAGAAAGACCGCAAAGCGCATGGGCAATTCTCCTCAGCGCGAGAAAAGGCGCTGTTGACCTGGCGTGAATCGACCTGTGAAGGGCGGACATACTCGCCCTTCACAGGTTGTGAAGCTACAAGATCGGAACCAATCGGTCGATTACCGGCCGGTCGGCTCGAAGCGCGGAGTCATGTACTTGAACAGAGACCACCACCACGGGCCTTCGTAGTAGTTGTCCGGGCTGGGGAAGTTGGTCCAGTAGTAGGTGTCGACCGGGACGAACTTCGACGTGCCGAACATGGGCAGCCACGGCATTTCCTTGACGAACTCCTTCATGAACTCAGTCAGCAGCACGACCGTTTGCGGGTCGTCGCTGGTGAGGACGGAAACCTGGTCGAGGATCGCCGTCATCTCTTCGTCGGCGAAGCGGCTCTCATTGCCTGCTGCGGGTTCGCCGACAGGGACGATGTGGCGAGAATGCCAGGCGTCATCCATGTTGTCCCACACGTCGGGCGCAACGCCGCAGCCGGGCCAGTAGGAGCCGGCCTCGAAGGCGCCGCGGGAGTTGGCGTCCCAGAAGGAACCGCCTTCCATGGCGGCGACATTGACGTCGATGCCGAACTGGCGCCACACGTCAGCGACGGCGTAGGCCAGACGGCCGGATTCGACCTCGAAGTTGGCCGGCGCGTTGATGGTCATGGTCCAGGGCGAGCCGTCCGGTTTGATCCATTTGCCTTCGGCGTCGCGGGTGAAGCCGACGCTTTCGAGCAACTCGGCGGCCTTCTCAGGATCGTGCTTCCACCAGCCGACGCCGAAGATGTCGACCAGGGCGGCCTCGTCGGTGGGCAGATCTTCGATGCCCTGCTCGGTCAATGTCGCGGCCATGTTGACGGCGAAGTTCGGGTCGAAGGGCGCGTAGCCGTCGGGCAGGGTGAATTCGTTGGTGAGCCAGTCGCGCATCGGCTTGTGATACGTTTCCTGCAGGACGGTGATGGGCGGAACGGCCAACGGTGAAACGCGCAGCATGCCGGCGAAGGTAGAGAGCGAAACGCGCTCGATGTCGGTGGCAAGAGCTAGCGCCCAACGCACCTGCCACTGGTCATAGGGCGGGGTGGCGTTGACAAACATGATGCCGCGCTCGCAGGGGTCGTCCATGGCGGCATAGGGGAAGGTCTCGGTCCAGGCTCGTGCGTACTCATTCTCGGTGCGCAGGATTTCCCAGCTTTCAGGCGTGATGTCGGTGAAGACGTCCAGCTTGTGCTGAATGCCGGCCAACACGCGCTGTTCTTCGGGGCCGTAGAAGCGAAGCAGGATGTATTCCGGCTTGGGTTCGCCGACGATCTGACCGACGTCGGTGTTTTCCCAGTCATCACGTTTTTCCCAAAGGAACCAGTTGCCGTTGGGGTCTACGTCATTGAGCTTGTATGGGCCGCTGGTGACCGGCGGGTAGAAGAGGAAGGTGTTGGGGTCCTCGTTCTCGAAGATGTGCTTGGGAATGATGTAGAAACCGTCACCCCAAACCGTCAC
>CAZYSJ010000001.1:40905-103804 GCA_964649875.1 uncultured Caldilineaceae bacterium | reverse complement strand
CGTTCTCGAAGATGTGCTTGGGAATGATGTAGAAACCGTCACCCCAAACCGTCACGCCCAAGGTGTAGCTGAGGCGCGGCTCAGGTCGTTTGGTCCATAGCTCCATCGTGGTGTCGTCGATGATCTCATAGCGGTCGACGACGCCGGTCAGAAAACCGCTGTAGGGCAGTTCCGGATTGTCGACGAGCATGTCGATGGTGTAGCCGATGTCTGCCGTGGTCAGCGGCTGTCCGTCGCTCCACTTGAGGTTTTCGCGCAGCTTGATGCGGAAATGCGTGAAATCTTCGTTGAGCGGTTCGGGCAGCTCTTCTGCCATAGCGCCGAACTGTTCACCGGTGGTGGTGTTCATTTCCCACAGGTGAGACAGGGCGAGCATGTGGTAGCCGGTGTTGAAGCGAGTGCCGGCCATGTAGGGGTTGAACTGAGTGGGGTTGGCGGTGCGGCCGTCGAGGGAGTCGATGATCAACGTCGTGCGGCGCGGCGTGCCGACTTCGGTCAACAGCTCTTCGCCCTCGGCTGCCGGGGCAGCTCCTTCTCCGGCAGGCGCTGCCGGCGCACACGCCGTGAAGATCATGGCGAATAGCGCCAGAAGCGTGATAAGCAGAGAAGCGCGTTTCTTTGACATGTGGTTCATTCTCCTGCTGTGGTTGGATATGGCTTGAACGCTCAGTAGACATCAGACACAAGCCGTAACATAGATGGAGAGTGCGGGTTTGCGGGCGGTCACCTCCAATCCTTGTTATATTTGAAATGAGGAAATCGACAGATAACAAACCGGCTCTGAAATCCGAGAAGAGAGATGTACAGCCGGGCCTCCTCAACGGATCGCAGCGGGCATGGATGGGATCAAGTGACGAGATGGCTCGACATGATGGGCGCAAGACTGGCGGATGATGATCTCGGGCTGCAGCACGATTTCCTGACGCTTCCGATGGCGGTCGTCGATGCGCGCGAACAACAGCTTGGCGGCCGTACGGCCCAGCTCGTATGTGGGTTGCGCCGCTACGGTGAGTTGGGGCCGCATCAAGGTCATCCAGTCCAGGTCATCGAAGGCCACGATGGCGATATCGTCCGGTATAGTCAAGCTCTCATCGCGGATGGCGCGCAAGGCGCCCAGCGTCAGCATGTTGTTTCCGGTAAATAACGCAGTAGGGCGGTCTGAGTCAGAAAGAATACTGCGCGTCAAATCGTATCCATTTCGATCCGACGGCTTGCCGTGACAGGCTAGCAGCCGGCTGTCGCTTAGTCCGTAATGCTCTATCGCCTTATGATACCCTTCACAGCGCTGACGGCCGGTTGTGGTCACCAGATCGGGCACGATGGCTGCGATATGACGGTGTCCGTCAGCAATCAGGTGCTCGACGAGGGCAAAGCTTGCGCCGACGTTATCGACCAACGCAGCGTCAATCTGATCTCCCTGAACGGTGCGGTCCACGGTTACGACAGAAATGCCCGCTTCTAAGAGGGGCCGGCACGCCTGAGGATCTTCCGTGGTTGGGCAGATGACGACGCCTGCAACCTGTTCGGCCACCATCAGGTCGATGTAGAGCTGTTCTTTCTCGCGATCCTCGTCGGAATTGCACAGAAAGATGGCATACTGGCGTTCGTAGGCGGCATCTTCGACTGCGCGCACGAGATAGGTAAAGAACGGGTTCTGTATATCGGTGATGATGACGCCGATGATTTGGGCGTTGCGGCCGCGGAGACTGCGGGCCACACGGCTGGGCCTGTACCCTAACTCGCGGACGGCTGCTTGAACGCGTTCGCGCAGCTCGGGCCGGACATGCGGATAACCGGCGAGAACACGCGAAACGGTCGCTGTCGATACGCCGGCATAACGCGCCACATCTGTAAGACGAATGGCCACAGGTCTCTCTTAGAAAGGGAGTTTAGTAAACGATTACAATACGTGATTGTAGCGGATTGGGGGCGCGTTGTCAAGATTAGCCGCCGGAAATTTTTCGCAACATTTGTGATGCTGCACGGCGGGTTGTAATGGGAAGCCGGGCGGCAGAAGGACCGGCGCCGGGAGGCTTTGGAGCGCACACGGCGGGCATTCGCATTCGGGGTTTCGCCGTTCTCAAGCAATCAGGAGCAAACCGCGCCAGAGCCACAGGGCGAGCATACCGCACAAGATCGCCAAGAAAAGCCGCTGGGATCGCCAGGAGATGAATGCGGTGACGAGGGCGGCCGCCAGGTACTCGTTGCGCCAATCAAGATGGAGGCTGCCGTCATGCAATAACACGCTGGGCAGGATGACGGCGATGAGCACCGCCGGCGGCACGAAGCTCAGCGCGTCCATCACCGGGCGGGGAAGGCCGAAGCGTCCGGCCAGGAAGAGAATCGGATAACGCGAGACAAAGGTGACCGCTGCCATGCCGGCTACGACGAGCGCCAACGAGGACGTGCCGAGATTCATGACGCCGCAGTCTCCCGCTGTCTTTCCGGCGCAGTTTTGTCTAGGCGCTGGGTGAGGGAGCCGGCAAGCGCCCCGGCGCAGACGGCGATGACCAGCCCGAACTGGTTGGGCAGCGAGTTGAGCGCCAAGCTGAGTGCGCCGGCAACCGTGACGCATACGAGCATGCTCCGCCCGCGGATGAGCGGGATGAGCATGCCGATAAAGGTGGCGGGCAAGGCAAAGTCCAGTCCCCAACCGGCGGGGTTGGGGATGCTGCTACCCGCCCAGATTCCGAGCCACGTCGACGCCTGCCAGGAACTGTACATGGTGAGCGCTGAGCCCAGGTGGAACCAGTGTTTGTAGGGCGAATGGTCGTGTTGGGCATAGCGTCGGATGACGACGAGATATGTTTCATCGGTGAGCCAGAAGGCCAGCGCCAGCAGCCAACGTTGGGGCAGGTTGCGGACATGCGGCGCCAAGGTGGCGGCGTAGAGGTTGTGGCGGAGGTTGACGAAAAAGGTGGTCGTGACTACGACAGCCAGACCGGCGCCGCCGGAGAGCAGGCCGGCGGCGATCAACTGGGCGGAGCCCGCGAAGACGAAAGCGGACATCGCTCCGGCGATGTTGGCGGGGATGCCGCCGGCGATGGACAGCGCGCCGAAGATGATGCCGAAGGGGATGACGCCGGCCATCAGGGGGAGCGTGGCGCGCATTCCTGCCAACAACTCGCTGCGACGGCCGGTTTGATAGCTTGCGCCTTCAGCCATCTGTCGAGCGTCGAGGCGCGGCGTAGATGAGCGCGCCGCGTACTGTAAAAGAGCAATCCGGCTCGACGCGCAGCGCAGATTTAACCTCCACCGGCGCGTTTGTGAGGAGCTCCCGGATCAGGGTGACGGCGGCGGACGGGGTCGCCATCCGGCTCACCCAGGACGTGAAGTCGAGGCGCAGATCCCAGACGTAGACGACTTCGGCGGTGAAGCCGGCAGCCGCCAGCATTGCCAGCCATTGTTCCGTCGTGTGGTCGCGGACGTGGGAGGGATCGCGCAGCAGTTCGACGGTTTGCAGATGCGTGTCGAGTAACGGCTCCGTGAAGGAGACGACATCTGCCAGCAACAGCCGCCCCGCCTCTGGGCGGAGAACGCGGCGGAATTCGGCTAGCGCCGCCTGCGGGTTAGGCCAGTGATGGGCGCTGTAGCGCGTGGCGACCACGTCGAAGGTTTCGCCGGCAAACGGCAGCCTCTCTACGTCGGCGCGACGGAACTCGACGTTGGTTATGCCGCGCTCCGAAGCCAATCTGCGGCCTTGTTCGAGCATGGCTGCGGCGAGATCGACCGCAAGCGCCTGGCGAACTCTTGGGGCGAAAGCCAGCGCAGTGTGGCCTGGCCCGCAACCGGCGTCAAGCATAGCCTCGTCGCCGGTCAGCGCGGCCAGGTCAACCATGCGCGCCAACTCCGCGCCGGCGGCATGGACGGGGCTGGCGCTGTAGTTGGCGGCTACTTGGCCGAATCGTTCTTCGACCGACCGTTTGAACTCGGGTTGGTTTCCGGCGGCATGGCTGTTCAAAGGCCGTCGCCTTTCGTCAGGCAGCCACCGGCTGTTTGTGGACAGCCGTGACCCAGTGGCGGTATTTGGGTTCTCGTCCGTAGACGATGTTGAAGTAGAGATCGCGCACTTGTCTGGTAATGGGGCCGACCTCGCCGTCGCCGAGGGGGCGGTGATCCACTTCGGCAATGGGCGTGACCTGCGCGCCGGTGCCGCAGAAGAAGGCCTCATCGGCCAGATAGAGTTCGGAGCGGTCGATGGGGCGCTCGATAACCGGCAAATTGAGTTCTTCGGCGGCAAGCTGCATGATGGTGCGTCGCGTAATGCCTTCGAGGATGTTCTCGGTTGCGGGCGGCGTGATCAGAGCGCCGTTGCGGACCATCACGAAGTTGGCTGCGCTGCCTTCGGCCACATGCCCGTCTTGGTTGAGGACGATAGCGTCGTCGTATCCGGCCAGAGCCGCTTCGCTCTTGATCAGGGAGCTGTTCATGTAGGCGCCGGTAAGCTTGCCGCGGGCGGGGATGGCGGTGTCGTCGACGCGACGCCAGCTGCTGGTGCAGACGCGGGAGCCGCGGTCGGCCCATTGATAAGTCCCTGCCGCCGTGCTGAAGATGGCGACCTCGTCTTGCAAGTTGTGCAAGCGCACCGCAATCGTGCTGTCGGCCTTATAGGCAAGTGGGCGTATGTAGCAATTCTCTTTCCAGCCCTCGGCCTGGAGCAACTCGACGGTGATGCCGGCAAGCTGTTCCGGCGTGTAGGGAAGCTTGGCGAGCAGCAGTTTGGCGCTGTCGAGGAAGCGGCGGAAGTGGTCTACGATGCGGAAGACGTAAAGCTGTTGCACTTCGTCGTTCCAATAGCCGCGAATGCCGCCAAAGCAGCCGGTCCCGTAGTTCAGAGTTTGGTTCATAACGCTAATTTTGGCCTCTTCGATAGGGCGGATTGCCCCCTCGAAATACGCGAACGTAGTCATGCTCGAAGTCCTCACAATGCAGTGAATAGGCTGTGAATGTGAATATGATATGGCGTGTAGCTCATGCGTTTGCGACGTGATCGCGGTATTGCCGGGTGGAAGACGCCAAGCGGCAGATCATGGCGAACGGCGTGAAATATAACGAGTATTCTACCGTGAGGAGGCGCAATCACAAAGGAGACGGGGGCAAGGTGCGCGCTTAGAAGCGCATGTGTTACAATGGCCGAAACGTCGTCGGCAACGAGGTAATCGAACCAGATGAACCCAGTATCCGTTTCCAAACTGACTACGCATATAGTGCTGCTGTTCGAGAATGACGAGACGCTGCGCGACGTGTCCGTCTTGGGTGAGGTCAGCAACTGGAAGCGCGCGGCCAGCGGTCATATTTACTTCAGCATGAAGGATGCCGGGGCGACTCTCTCTGCGGTGATGTGGAAGAGTAACGCCACGGCGCATACGTGGCTGCCGCGTGAGGGAGACCAGATCGTCGCACACGGCTATGTGGGCGTCTACCCGGAACGCGGCGCTTATCAGCTTTATGCCAACCGCATCCAGCCGGCGGGAAGAGGCCAGCTCTACGCCGAGTTTGAGAGGATGAAGGCCAAGCTGCAACAGGAGGGGCTGTTTGACCAGGATCGCAAGCGCCCCATCCCTGTGCAGCCGAAGCGCATCGGCGTGATCACGAGCCGAGATGCGGCGGCGCTGCGCGATATTTTGCGGGTGTTGGCGATGCGTTGGCCGCTTGTGGAAGTGGTGGTGTTTCCGACATTGGTGCAGGGCGGCGAGGCGCCTGGACAGATCGTAGCCGCCCTGGAAAGCGCCGCGGCGTACAGCGAACGCGTTGCATCGCTTGAGACGTTAATTTTGGCGCGCGGCGGAGGCAGCATCGAAGACCTGTGGGCTTTTAACGACGAGCGTGTGGCATATGCAATTGCGAACAGCCCGCTGCCGGTGATTGCCGGAGTCGGCCACGAGACAGACTTTACGATCGCCGATTTCGTGGCGGATCTGCGGGCGCCGACGCCCTCGGCGGCTGCGGCGGCAGTTGCGCCGGATCGCGCCGAGGTGCGCGTGCGTCTGATGGACGCTGCGGCGGCGATGGGGCAAAACCTGCTTGAGCGCATTGGCCGGGAGCGGCGAGAAGTGGAGGCTGCACATAGACGGCTGGCGCGCACGCACCCACAGCGTTTGATCGACGTGCGCCGGCAGAGCATGGATGACCGGCTGCGTCGGTTGGACGGGGCGATGCGCTTGCGGCTGCTGCGTGCGCGCGAACGAAGTAGCGGAGCCGCGCAGCGGCTCGAGGCGCTCAGCCCGCTGCAGGTGTTGGCGCGCGGCTATAGCATTGTCCAGCGAGATGACGGTAAGGTAATCACCGGGCCGTCACAAACGAAGCCGGGTGAGGGACTGACAGTGCGCGCAGCAGGCGGCTCGTATGCCGTCGCTGTGAGAGACGCCTCAAGCCAAGCATAAGGAACGAACTGTATAACCGCCGCTGCGGGCGGGCAGGACGATAGGGGGGATGATGTATAGAGATGCGCTTGTGCGACGGCTGGTCGTGTTGGCGATTGCGGCAACGTTAGCGGCAACACTCGCGGGCTGCAGCCTGTTGTTCGGCTCGCGCGGCGAAAGCGAGGAGCCGACGGCGATCCCGGAGCGTGCGATTGTACCGACCTTTACGCCGACGCCGGAAGGCTACCAGGCAGAACCCGTAGACGTCGCCCCAGCGGAGGGTGAGGCAGTACAGCCGGCGGAGGTTCAGCCTGCGCCGGAATTGCCGACTGAAACGCCGGTTCCGGCGGAGGAGGTTCCGGTCGAAGAGCCGACGCCTGTGCCGCCCACGCCGACGCCTGTCCCCAAACTGGTCGTGAGCATCGCCAGCGCCAATGTGCGCAACGGGCCGGGGACCCAGTACGGGCTAGCCGGAGCCGTGAACCAGGGCCAGGCGTTCGACATCACCGGGCGGAATCCGGAAGGGACGTGGTGGCAGTTCTGCTGCGTAAACGGCCAGCAGAGTTGGATCTTTGGGGAACTGGTCGCTACCGAGAATGCGGACAACGTGCCTGTGGCGGAGGACATTCCCGCGCCGCCGGCAGTCGTGGAGCAGCCGCCCGCGCCGCAACCGCAGCCTCAGCCGGAACCGGAGCAACCCCAACCTGAACAGCCTGCTCCTGCCGCGGACCCATGCGCAGGGATCGGCGGTGACGGCTGCAAGTTCAAGGTGCGCAACGGTCCGCTCTTTGCCAACAATGGCGGTACGGAGATCAAGCTGCAGTTGTTCTTCATGCATAGCGGCATCGACGGCGGGCAGCCGCAGGGCAGCTATTTTGTGGTGTTGATGAAGGACGGCGCAAAACTGCCGATTTCGGACGGCGTGCGCAGCATCGCTCTGGAGCGCAGTCAAGGCGCGCTAGGCCCGTATAACTATGAGTACAAGATCGGCATCGGCGATATTCCCGGCAATACGGTGGCGGGCAACTATGTGATGTATGTACTGGACGGCAACGGGGAGCGGGACAGCCAAGACTTCCATTTCACGATTCCCGAGGGCCAGGGCGAAGTCTGGCTGGAATGGGATCAGGGATAGGAGAGGACAGACTGTGGCGGAACTGATTACTACGCTAGGCCGGATGCAGAAGAGCGATCTGGGTCTGATCTTGCCGCACGAGCATATCTTTGTCGATCTGGGCCCAATCGAGGAGGAGAACTACCGCCGCGCCTTCGCCGCGGATGTGATCGCGCTGATGGGGCCGGAGGTGAAGAAGGCGCAGGCGCTTGGCGTAACCGCGTTGGTGGAGTGCACCCCTGAAGGCGTGGGGCGTCGCTGCGACATCGACAAGGCCGTGTCCGAGGAAACGGGGCTGCCTGTAGTTTTGCCGACGGGCATCTATCGCGAGCCGTGGGTTCCGGCCTGGGCGCGAGAGGCCGGCGCGGAGGAACTGCGCGACTGGATGCTGTCCGAACTGACCGGCGAGGCGCAGGATACGGGCGTGGCCGCGGCCTGGATCAAGGTAAGCGCCGGAGACGATGGCATCACGCCCGTCGAAGCGAAGATATTGCGCGCTGCGGCGATGGCCGGCGCTGCGACGAACGCCGTGATCGGCAGCCACACGATACGCGGGCGCGTCGTGCGTGATCAACTCGACATCATTGAGGGGGCAGGGTATTCGGCAGGGCGCTTTATCTGGATTCACACGCAGGCCGAGCCCGATTTTGCGCTGCACCTCGAGGCGCTGGCGCGCGGGGCATGGATCGAGTACGACGCAATCGGCAGCGACAACTTTCCCGACGAGTTGTGTATTGACTTGATCCGGCGGGTGTTGGATGCCGGGTATGGCCACCGGCTGTTGTTGAGCCATGATCGCGGCTGGTACGACCCGTCCAAGCCGGGGGGCGGTACGCCGCGGCCGTATACGCATCTGAGCGAGACGTTGCTGCCCAAGCTGGCCGCGGCTGGCGTCGACGAGCGCATGATACGGCAATTAACCCACGATAATCCGTTCAACGCATTCGCACGTTAGGACGAGATCTCTTTGTAGGTAATCGAATAGGGAGCGTGCCGCGCCGTCCTGCGATCGACAGGGCGGTTTGGCGCGTCGTTATCTGGTGATGGGGAAGCGGGCTCGATAGGAACTGCTGGCGTAAGGTGTGCGTGATGCGCCGCCGGTTGGCCGAGGGTCAATTTGGCGGGGTTCCAGGCTCGGCCGCGACGGAGACGCGGGCATGGCTGGAGCAGGGCGGCGCGGGTGGTAGGGGACGGTGATCTCGCGACTGGGCCTTCGATCCGGCGGCGGTATGGCGGTTGGCGCGCTGCGGGCGGATGCCGGCGTCGCATACGCCGGATTGAGCAGCACCGCGCCCACGAAAAGAGAAGTCGCCAACATGGCGTGAAGGCGGTGTGCCGTCGCGCGGGTGACAAACTTCAAGCCATGATGCTGCGCTGTAGAGGACTGCATGGGTCTTCACTCGTTACGTGTGACCTGCAGCAACAATCATCTCAGTATGGTTTCCAGTGTACACGGTTTAGTAAGATGTGCAAATCGGCAAAATGACGTAAGAATGAGACCCAGGTGCGAGATAGGAAGCTGCTTGCCGGCGAGGGTCGATTTGTCATTGTATGTAAAGAGGAGAAAATCGTATCGAATCGTTCGGTTATTCGTCATCATAAATTGAGAGGCGTTGCTCCGCACTCCTGTGAATGGCGCCGTCTGAGCAAAATGACGGAAGCTGCCGAAGCTGTTCAGCAATTGCGAGAAAATTCTTGGTAGTTCGACGAGCGGGAGGACAATCAGTCGTTAAGGCGCCGCCAACGGAGGGAGTTCTGCTGAACCAGAGAGGATGCAGCGACATATCGCGATTGAACAGAGCGATTTCGGCGGCCGTGCGGGTCGTCGTGTTCGCTGCTGCGCTGGCTTTGCTGGCCGCGCCGTTGCACGCTCAGACGGCTACAGAGGCCGCTGAAAGCTTATTCACCCGACCGGACCGGCGCTGGACGCACTTTACACAGCAGCCGGGCGGCATGGCGTCGAACGATGTGCGTGCGGTCATTTCCGTAGACGACGCTGTTTGGTTTGGTACGGAACAAGGCGTAAGCCGTTATGACGGCATATGGACGAACTTTTCGCCGGCTGCCGGCGAAGAGGCCGGCGATCCCGCCTATGGGCAGCCTCCTCAAGAGCCCGTGCAGGCGTTGGCGACCGGATCGTGCTGCGGCGAGGTTTGGGCCGGCGCTGCGTCCGGTCAACTATTTCGCTGGGACGGGGCGGCTTGGCGCCACAGCGGTTTCGCGCCAAGCCCGATACAGGCTTTGATCGATTGGCGCGGCGAAGTCTATGTGGGGGCGGCTGACGGCGTGTATCGGCTCGATTCCTCCGGCATTGTGCGCGAGGCAACGCATTCGGGCGCGCCGGTGTTTGCGCTCTTGGCCTATGGCGACCGCCTGTGGGCCGGTTGCGAAGATGGGTTGTGGCGACGTGAGCCGGATGGCTGGGTGCGCGAGGCCGATGAGCCTGGGCGCTTTGCGCAGGGCGTGTATGCCCTGGGCATAGCGGCGGACGGCAGCCTTGCGGCGGGTACGGCGCAGGGGACGGCAATTCGCAATGCGCGGACCGGCGTGTGGCGACTGCTTCCTGTGCGTGACGAATACGGCCGCGACGCAGCGGTGCAGGCGCTCGTTTCGGATCGAGACGGGTATCTGTGGGCAGGGAGCGACGGGGCCGGCGCCTATGCTTTTTCGTTGAATCCGCCGCGGGCTACGATCTACGGGCCGGTCGGCAATGCGAGTCTGACCACGCGTTTTGTGCGCGGCGTCGCGGTTGATGCGGATGGCAGTATCTGGTTCGCCACGCCTGCCGGCGCATTTCGCTTTCAGGCGCACATGTGGCGCACGGCCATACAAGGTGCGGGCGAGGGCGACCTAATCAACCATGTGAACGACTTGTTGGTCGATCGCCGAGGCCGGCTTTGGGTGGCGACGGGCGGCGGAGGCGTCCGGCTTAAGGAAACGCCCTTTGCCGAGGAAATCGTGTATACGCCTGATAACGGCGTGCCGTGGCGCGTTTTGACGCTGGCCGAGGACGCAGGGGGGGCGATATGGGCGGGGACCTTTGACGGTGCGTTCCGCTATGCCGATGGCAGATGGGGAGAACCGTTAACGAGCGATCAACTTCCTAGTTCGGTGGTGACCGTCCTTTTGGCGGAAGGGCCGTATATGTGGATCGGCACGGATTCCGGATTGATACGCTACGATACGCGTGACGGATCCGTGGACCCCCAGCGCGATTTCGCCCAGCAGAGCGTCGAGGCGCTGATGATGGACGGCGGCTCACGTTTGTGGGTCGGTACGCAACATTCAGGCGTGTGGCAGCGCGGGCCAGACGGCCGATGGATCAGGCATGTACATGATCCGAAGGACGAGGCCAGTATTCCGGGCAACTGGATCATCGGCAGCGGTCTTGCGCCGGATTGGCGTGCGGACGGGCGCATCTGGGCTATTGTCTACAACGCCGGGTTAGTCTATTGGGACGGCCAAGCATGGTCGCCTGCCGACCCGGAGGGACAAGTCGCCAGCAGCTTGATCTGGACGCTGGAGGTTGAGCCGGATATTGGCATGCTGTGGGTGGGGAGCGAGGCCGGGGTCAGCCGGTACGACGGTCGCACCTGGGGCAGCCTGACGCCGGAAGACGGCCTGCACAGCCCCGTGGCGTACACGATAGAACGGGCTGAAGCGGGCGCGTACTGGATCGGCGGGCCGACGGGTCTGTCCTATTACCGGCCTGACCGGCGGCCTCCGTGGACTCGGATTAGCCCGCGCTCGGGCGCCGCCGAGACGCGCGCCAACGGCGTGATTGATATCCCCGTTGGCGAGACGCTACAACTGGATTTCACTGCGGGCGATCTGCAGACGGATCGAGACAAGCTCAAGCTGCTCTACCGGCGCAACGGCCCCGGAGATGACGGCGACTGGCAGGAAATCACGGACGGCGCCATTGAGACGACATTTGCAGAGGCCGGCCAGTACCGGCTCGAATTTGTGGCGCGCGACCTGTCGTTCAACTACTCGGAACCGGCTGTACAGGAGGTGCATGCGTATGTGCCGCCGCCAAAGGTCAACGTGCCGTGGCTGGGGTCTGTCGACCCGAACACATTCCGGGCGTTGATCGTGCTTGGCCTGATGTCGACCTTGGGCGCCGGCTACATCACAATCGAATTACTCAACCACAGGCGGCGCAGCATCGACGCCGTTAACCGCAACTTCAACCCGTATGTCAGCGGCGAACCGGTGCGGCGCGATGACATGTTTTATGCCCGTCGCGATTTGGTGCAGCGTATCGTGAACACGCTGCACAATAACAGCATCATGATCCACGGCGAGCGACGCATCGGCAAGACGACGTTGCTTTTCCAGCTGATGGCCGCTCTGCGCGAGGTGGATGATGCGGATTATTGGTTTGCGCCGATCTATGTGGATTTGGAAGGGACGCCAGAAGAGGCATTCTTCCACTTTCTGATCGAGGAGATCATCGAAGGCGTGTTGCGATTGCCGGATGCGGGCGCGGCTATCTTGCCGCAGATGGATGGGCTGCGCTATCGAAGGATGGCCGAAATCGAATACGGCGATCGGGACTTCAACCGTGATCTGCGGTGTGTGATCGACGCGCTGCAAGAGTATGGCGAGGCGCGCGAAGGCGGACGGCAACTGCGTCTGATCCTGTTGCTCGACGAGATGGACGTAATGAGCCAGTATGACCATTTGGTGCAACAGCAATTGCGGCGAATTTTCATGCGTGAGTTCGCTACGACTGTCGGCGCGGTGGTGGCGGGCATCCGCATCAGTAAGGAATGGGATCGAGTAGAAAGCCCGTGGTACAACCTGTTCAATGAGATTGAACTGGAGCCGTTTACGCCGGAGCAGGCGTTGGAGCTGCTGATCGCGCCGGTCCACGGTTACTATCGCTATGAGCCGGAGGCGATCGAGTTCATCCTAGAGCATGCGGACGGCCGTCCGTATCGCGTTCAGCAGTACGGACTTGAGACGGTGAACCATATGCTGGCGGACCGCAGGCGCAAGATTGTGCTGGACGATGCGCTCGCCGCGCATGAACGTATTGAGGCGAATAGTGGAGGCGATGTATAGCAAGATGCGAATCCCCTATGTTGTAGGGCGCTGGGTGCGCGGCCATAATCACTACGGGCGGCAGCGGCTGATCGACTATTTGCTGGCGACGTCGGACTCTGCGACTTGGCTGGTGGGCACGCGCCGTATGGGCAAGACTTCCCTCTTGCGCCAGATCGAGTATATGACAGCCTCCGGCGAGACGCCATTCGTTCCGGTATTTTGGGACCTGCAGGGCTGTCGCAACTCCCGCGATATGGCGGCGGAGCTTGCCTACGCACTTGAGGAGGCGCGGCCGCGTTTCCGGTCTCGCAACGTTGATGTTCGCCCGGACGCCGGTCAGGACGCAGCCGATGCGCTGCGCTCGCTTGGCCGGCGCGCGATGCAGGCGGATGTGCGGCCATTGCTTTTGATTGACGAGGCGGAAGCCCTCATCCCCATCGCTGTCGCGGAACAGGCATGGCTTGCCAAATTGCGCAAAGCATTGCAGGAAGGCAATCTGCACTGTATCGTCACCTCGACTAAACTGCTGGCGCAACTGAACGAAGTCAACGCCGGTTGGACGACCAGCCCGTTCCTGTTCGGCTTTAACCTGGCGAACCTGTGGCAGCTTGACCTGGAGGCGGCGCACGCTTTGATCCGTCAGGAGCAGTCGCCTAATCCGGTGCAGGTCGACGACTCACTGGCGGAGGAGATTCTTCGCCACACGAATGGACACCCCTATTTGATACAGTATCTCTGTCACCGGCTGTTCGTCTCCGCCGATCGGCGGAGGGGGGCGCTGCGCGAGCTTACAGACGAAGACCTGAACCCCGATCAGCTGCTGGCGGGCTTCTTCCGGATCGACTTCCAGTATCTGACACAGGTAGAGCGACGTTTGCTGCTGACGATCTCCGATCTGTCTATCGCCAAACGCGAAGAGGTCATGGCTGCGTTGAGCGAAGAGCCGCCGCAGCGGGTCGACACTTTTCTGTATGGGCTGCGAAAGCTGGGCTATTTGCGGCGGCTGCATGACCGCTGGGCCGTGGGCAATGAGTTCTTGCGGCGTTGGCTGCAGGATCACCGGGCGGAGCTGGTCGCATTGTCGGCCCCGCCGGTGGGCGATGCCGTCCATGAGAAAATCTTGCGCGCAGGGCGAGACAACGAGCTTGCCTATTTGCGCTATGAGATCGAGGAACTGCAAGCCGAATTGGACCGGATGCTGGCGCAGCAGACGGACAGCCAAGCGCGCGCCGGCGAGGACATCCGCGATGAGATCGAACGCATCCGGCTTGATCTGATTCAAGCGCGTAAGGAGGTTGAGCGCATACAGGCCGGCGCGTAAGGCGCGCCTGAGGCCGGACGCTGTGGCGAATGCGGGCGTCCGGCGCGGTTTTTTCCCGTCAAAGTGGTGCTGGCGTATAATCTTGTACATGGCTGTGCAGGTTGAGGGACAAGGCTGAGCTGAACGGCTCAGCCCTCTTTTTGTAGCGACAAGGCAAGGCGAACATGGCGCAATCTATACCGCTGGCAGACCTCCAAGCGCAATATCAAGTGATCGGCGAGGAGATCGACGACGCCATCCGGCGCGTGATCTCGAAGTCGAGCTTCATTTTGGGGCCGGAAGTGGCGAACTTCGAGCAGGCTTTTGCGGTCTATTGCGGAGCCGAATACTGCGTTGGCGTGAGCAGCGGCACTGCCGCGCTGGAACTGGCGCTGAGGGCGCTGGGCGTTGGGCCTGGCGATGAGGTGATCACTGTAGCGCACACATTCATCGCCACGGCGGAGGCCATCAGCGCAGTAGGGGCCAAGCCTGTGTTCGTTGACATCGATCCGCACACATATAACCTTGCGCCGGCAGCCTTCGCTGAGGCCATCACCCCGCGCACGTGCGCGGTGATGCCGGTGCATTTGTACGGCCAGCCGGCGGATATGACGCGCATCAACCGTATTGCGCACGAGCACGGCATCCGCGTGCTCGAGGACGCGGCGCAGGCTCACGGCGCAACGTGGCAGGAGCGGCGCGCCGGCGTTTTGGGCGATGCGGCCTGTTTTAGCTTCTATCCAGGGAAGAACCTGGGCGCCTACGGCGATGCGGGTGCGGTTGTGACTAACCAAGCGGAGATCGCCGAACAGGTGCGGCTGTTGCGCAACCACGGGCGGCGCGCCAAATACTTGCATGAGCGGATCGGCTTCGGCGAACGACTCGATGCGCTGCAGGCCGCGATCTTGGGGGCTAAGCTGCCGCACTTGGACGACTGGATCGAGGCGCGCAACCGGCTGGCGGCGCGATATACGAGCCTGCTGGCTGACCTTGAACTGGAACTGCCCCAGGTTGCAGAGGAAGCGCGCCACGCCTGGCACTTGTATGTGGTGCGCACGCCGCGCCGCGACGAAATGCTCGAATACCTGCAGCAACATGGGATCGGCGCGGGCGTCCACTACCCCATCCCGCTGCACTTGCAGCCGGCGTATGCCGAGCTGGGCTACCGCAAGGGTGATCTGCCTGTGACCGAGACTGTGGCGGATACGTGCCTAAGCTTGCCGCTCTACCCGGAGATGACCGACGAGCAGCAGGATCGCGTGGTGCAGTGCATCGAGGAGTTTGTGCGGCAGCCGGAGCGGGCGGCATGAGCGATCTGGCGGCATCCCCAACAATCAGCGTAGTCGTGCCGGCGCGCAATGAGGACGGGACCATTGCGCAGGTGGTGACGCGCTCCTTTGCCGTTTTCGAAGAGCTTGGCTGTTGGGGAGAAGTGCTCGTCGTGGACGACGGCAGCGCCGACGGTACCGGTCGAGAACTAGCCGTTCTTCAGGATCGTTACGCCGACCTGACGGTATTTACACACCGCCGCAGCTTGGGCATGACCGCGGCGTTGCGGCGCATGTTCATGGCCAGTCGCGGGGATATCGTCATCCTCATCCCTGCCGACATGGAGTCGGATCCCGCTGTAGATATTCCTGCGCTGGTGCGGGCTATGCAGGAGCAGGATTTGGATGTGGTCGCCGGGTGGCGGCAAGGCCGGCGCGACAATAAGGTGTTGGCGAGCGCGATCTATAACTATGTAATGCAGCGTATGGCCGGCGTGCCGGTACACGACGCCAACTGGATCAAGGCGATGCGCCGCGAGGTCGTGGAGAGCTTTCCGCCGCTGCGCAGCGACTGGCATCGCTTCTTGCTCATGATCGCGGTGCATCAGGGCTTTCGCGTGGGGGAGACGCCGACGCACTACAGCCCGCGGCAGTTGGGAAGCAGCAAGTTCGGGTGGGAGCGGATCCCCATCAGCTTTCTCGATGTGCTGGTCGTCAAGTTTTTGCTGACCTTTAGCCAAGCGCCGATGCGGTTTTTCGGCGGGCTGGGGCTGGCGGGGATGGCGGTAAGTCTGTTGACGTTCGTCTATTTGACGCTACTCTACGTCTTGACGGACACGCAACAGCGCCCGATCTTTATTGCGGCAGGCGTGCTGGCGATCATCAGCGTTTTGCTGTTGCTGGTCGGCTTCCTAGCCGAACTGATCGTCAGCCAGGGCGAGCGGATCACAGATCTGGAGCGCGAATTGCCGCGGCGGGCGCGAGAGCAGAGCCCGCCGCGTCAGTAGATCTCAATCTCTGCGCACATCACCGGCTCACTCACATCCGACCCGTCCGGTCCACTCAGGCCGATATAGACCGGGTAGACGCCGGGCGGCGTGACCGGGTTTAGGTTGATGTCGATCTCCTCACGCACGTATTCTCCAGGGATCCACTGCGACGAAGGCCATTGAGCCTTCATTTCGTTTTCCCGGTAGAGCCGGTCACCCCAAACGCCTTCCGGGCCGATGACCTGCGCCGTCGTAACGTAGTCGTGGGCGGGCGGCTGCCGGGCGTGCCACCAGAGGCGGACGTGAACCCAGCCGCTGGGCGGATGCATATCGGCATCCTCGGCGCGCACCGGTTGCGATGTGATCTCACAGGCGGCGAGGATGACGCCCGGCGCTAGCTCGGCTGCGGGGCGGGCTGCTTGCGGGCTGAGTGCGGGCAGGTCCTCATAGCGGTATCGCAGCATGTAGCCGCTCAGTTTGATGCCCGCCGGGTATTGCTCGGTGATGATGGGGAAGCGCTGGGCCAGCCACTGCTCGACGAGACGCCCGTCGTCAACGCCTTCGAGGTGGCTTTGTGTAAGCCAGAGCGTATGTGCGCCGAAATCGACGATGCCCAACAGCGGCGGCGCGATGACCGTCTCCGTTTCGTCCGGATCGAGCGTTCCGCCAAATGGGAAGAAAACGGGCAAGTCGTCGAACGAGGCTTTCTGGCGCAGATACCACTCCAGGGGTGCGTGAGTGTAGTCGACGTGGGTCACGATTGCGGCGGGCAGGTTGCGGCTTGTCTGCTGGTAGTCGAGGATATAGGCGGCGGCGGCGCGCCAGTTTTCGCGCGGTATGGCCGGCGTCCACAGGATGGGCAAGGCCAATGCAAGCGTCGCCAGCGCGGCCGGTCCGAGCGCCCAGAGCGCCGTCGCAGCGCGACCGGCAAGGGCGGCGATGCCTCGCGCAATAGCCCAGAGAAAGAACGGGGCCATGAAGAGCAGGTAGCGGTCCTGCGAGAAGATCGAGCCGCTGCGCGCCAGCAGAATGTTGGCGATGAACCAAGGCGCGCCGATCCACAGAATGAGCCACCACTGGTCAACGCCGAGACCGGCTAGGCGGGCGTCCCGGCGTTCACGCTGATAGGCCAAGCCCAGGCCTAGCAGGGCAAGGGCGCCGAAGACTAGCGCTAGCGCGGTGATGACTTCGCCAGGCCAGGGCGCACGCCAGATGGTGAAGATGCGGATCAAGCGGCCTAAGTTGGGCAGCAGGTTGGCGAAGGCTTGTCCCGGCGTGCTCTCGGCGGCGTTGACTGCCCAGGCGTTGAGGGCGAGGGGCAAGAAGAGCAAGCCGGCTAGCGCCAACGCCAAGGCGCCTTCGACGAAGAAGCGGGGAGTGCGGCGTTGTAGCGACAGCGCGAGGACTGTCAAGCCTGCCGCGGGCAAGATGAAGGCGCTGAATAAATAGCTGTAGAGGGCGAGTTCGAGAAAGAGAATAAACGCGGCCCAGCAGAGCAGCCGCTTGCCAAAGCCGCGAGCGCGCCACGCCGAGTCCAAGGCGAACGCGGCCCAGACGACGGCGGTGGCTGCGGGCTGGAACATGCGCAGTTCTTGACTGTACCAGACGAGGAGCGGCGCCAGCGCCACAAGCGCGCCGGCGAGCAAACCTACTGCGCGACCGGACAGGCGTCTCGCCAGGAGCATAACGCCGAGCGCAGTCAGCGCACCGAGTATGCCGCCCAGCGCGCGCAGTGCGGCGTCGTTTTGCGCCAGGCCGAAGAGCGACAAGAACTGCTGCCAGTAGTGCAGGGCCAGGTAGTAGACAGGCGGGTGCTTTTCTTCGACCAGGGCGAAGGTGACGCGCCAGGTATAGGCCGGGTCCGCTGCAGCCCATTGCAAACTGACGGCTTCGTCGAACCAAACGCTATGGCGGGCTGAGCGCCAGAAGCGAACTGCGAGTGCGGCAAGCAGGACGATTGCTTCGGGCCAGGGCGGACGATAAAGAGCGTTTAGCCGGGAGTTCACTCGGCGCATGCCGGTCATGTGCGACATCGTTCTGTCTGTGCGCTCTCTAGGCGGCGGGCGGGTCAATGCCCAAGCCGAGTTGGTGGAGGCCGGCGCGCAGGTAGTAGCGGCGATAGGCGCGCACCTCGGCGAGTTCTTGTTCCAACTCGGCCTGGAGGATGCTAGATGCTGTGTTGGGCGGGCTGCCGTCGTCACCGGCGGATGAGCGCTGGCCTGGTTCGACGCGCAAGGAGTCGCCCTGCTGCCATTCGGCCAAGACGATCAGGCCGCGTGATTCCAGCCAGAGCAGGCTGCGGCGAACGACTGCCTCGGTTGTGCCGAGCCGTGCCGCCATGCGTTCGATATTTAGCTTCTTGTCGTGCGAGAGGGCGTATTTGCACATGCTCGCCACGTTGCGCAGAGTTTTCGGCGACGTATCGTCTACAGGGACGTTGCCGCAGAGATAGAGCTCGGACGGCTGGGCAGTCTCGGTCAGCCATAGCAGCAGGTCCGGCGAAGGGGGAATCGACCACAAGACGAACGGTCTGTGGCGAGGGACGCCCGACAGGGCTGTGCGCGGCGCGTAGGGCGCGCCGGCTTGCTCGACGCCGACTCCTTCGGCATACCAAGCGGCGGCGTCCGGGGCGGGCAGGTTGCCGGGCAAGACATCCTCGTTGCGCAGATCATGCACGGCGGCGAACTTGGCGCGACGCACGGGCGGCTGATCCGCCGGGCCGGATGCCGCGCGGCTGTTTACATAGGTCAGTTGTACGATGCGGTTGCCGTTGTATTCGTTGATGCCCACGGTGTGAACGAGGTCGATCGGGGAAGCGGCAAGGTCGGCGTCACCGCCGCCGAACCAGATGACGGGCAGTTTCGCGTCGCCCTGTGCCACAGTGAGTCGCCGGTGGCTGGCGTCCTTGCCGATGCGCTTGTCCTCGGTGACTTCCACGCCGGATGTGATAAAGACCGGCGCGGGGTTGCCACTGCCGAAGGGGGCCAGGCGTTGTAGTTGTTCGACTAGCGGCATGGTGATCAGGTGCAGTGGAAGCTCGGCGTCGATGACCAGGCCGGGCGGGACGTCCGCGGCCGTATGCCGGGCAACCTGGCGATGCAGCGCCTCGCGGAAGCGGTCGACGTTTTCGCGGGGCAAGGTCACGCCCGCTGCGCCGGGGTGACCGCCGTAGGCGATCAGCAGGTCGCTGCATGCGGCGATGGACGCTCCGATGTCGACTCCGGGGATGCTGCGAGCGCTGCCGCGTGCGGGGGCGCCTTCGGGCGTTAGGAGGAGGACGGCCGGCTTGTGAAACTGCTCGACGAGGCGCGAGGCGACGATGCCGACGATGCCGGCATGCCAGGACGGGTGGGCCAGGACAAGCGCGTTGTAGTCGAGCAGTTGGGGGCGCCGCTCAAGCATGTCGAGGGCGGCGCCGGTGATCTGGCTGGTGAGGAGGCGCCGCTGCTGGTTGAGGCGTTCCATCTGCGCGGCGAGTTGACCGGCGCGGACCGGGTCGCGTGTGGTGAGCAACTCAACGGCGACGGTGGCGTCCTCCAGGCGGCCGAGCGCGTTCATGCGCGGGCCTAGCTGGAAGCCGATAGACTCGGCGTCTACGGTCTCCGGCTTGAGGTCGGCGATATCCATCAGCGCGAGCAAGCCGATGCGGCGCGTGCGGCGCAGGCGTTGCAGCCCAAGCTGGAGCAGATAGCGGGCGTCATGGACCTGTTCGGCGACGTCGGCGACAATGCCCAGGGCGACGAGGTCGAGCAGTTCTTCTTCCTGGCCGCTGCAGCCGAGCAGGGCATAGACGTGCTGGATGAGTTTGTAGGCGACGCCGACGCCCGGAAGCGTGCGCAGCGGGTCATCAGCGGCTTGGAATTTGGGGTTGACGATGGCGTCGGCGCGACGCACGCTGGCTTCGGGCACGGATGGGAGAGACGCGCCCCAAATTGACGCACTCTGGCGGGCGAGTTCGACTAGAGCGGGCGCGGGGTCGTGGTGGTCCGTGATGATCACGGTAAGGCCGGCGTCTTTCGCATAGCCAACAGAAGCATCTTCGGCAATGCCTGTGTCACAGGTAAGCAAAATATCGGGTCGAAAGTCAGGGTCGGCGAGAATTTGCTTGAGCTTGTCAAGTTGGATGCCGTGGCCCTCTTCGAAGCGATTGGGAACGTGAAAGCGGACGCGGTCGGCGCCGGCTACATCCTGCAAAGC
Source organism: uncultured Caldilineaceae bacterium (assembly GCA_964649875.1). Classification (GTDB taxonomy): domain Bacteria; phylum Chloroflexota; class Anaerolineae; order Caldilineales; family Caldilineaceae; genus JASGTU01. The sequence goes on along the minus strand of CAZYSJ010000001.1, from coordinate 83,522 downwards.
GGAGACGAGGAGCGCTGTACTGGTCTGCCCGTCTACGTCGAAGTCTCCCCAGACGAAGATGCGCCGGCGAGCGGCAAGGGCTTCGGCGAGCAGTTCTCCGGCATGGATGAGACCGTAGAGGGAGGCGGGCGGCGCGGGCGTATAGCGGCGCGGGTCGAGGAAACTGAGCGCCTTTTCCGGCGTGTCGATGCCGCGTTGCGCCAATATTTGCGCGACAAGGGTTTGGCCCTCTACGAGGGGGAGAAGGCCGGGCGGCGCGTCAACGGGCGGTAGGAGGGACCAGGAATCAGGCATAGGCAGGCTGTGGCGCGTCAGAAGGCAAGTTCACCCACATCTTCCAGGCCGAAGTCAATGCTTTCGTAGGCTTCCTGGATGTCCGGCGATTCGGTGTCTTCCCACTCGTCTATCGATGTGGCGCGCTCGCCGCGATCGCAGAGGCCGCGATAGGTGCAGAAGCCGCATAGGTACTTACGGTTAATTTCCGTATCGGCGACTTTGGGGAAGTCGGCTTCGCTTTTGCCGGCTAGTATCCGGCGGATGATAGCGGCGATGCGGTTGCGGTTGGCCTCGTGCTGGGCTGTGTCATAGCGGAAGGTGATCGGATGTTCCGGCGCGGCGACGAACCAGTAGCGCATTTCCGCCTGTTCCGGAGCGATGGGGCCCCAGGGCAAACGCGAACTGGCTTCGACCAGAACATAAAGGTAGAGCGCGGTCTGTAAACGGCGATAGAGAGACGTCGGGTCAGAACGTTTGCGACCCGTTTTCCAGTCGATGATGACGGCACGGCTTTGATCATCGGCCGCGATTAGATCGTATTTGGCTACGAGGCGGACGGCGGAGTCGTCGAGCGCGAAGGGGGCCTCTAGGACGCGTTCGACTTCGACATGCCGGTTGGGAAGATCCGCGGGGCGGTGCTGGAGGTAGGCGCGGTACCAGTCTGCCAGCGGCGTCTCCAGATCATGCGCGGAGGGGCGATCATCATCGCTGTGAACTCCCGCTTCGGCGCGCTCTACGAGACGATGAAAAGCCTGACCGAGACGCATGACGCGTTCATGTTCGGCAATAGGCGAGGCCTGGACCGAAGGCCAGGGCGTTTGCTGCATGTACGACAGCCAGAAACGCCGCTTGCAGTCGTCGAAAACCTGTAAGCTGGTCTGGCTGAAGCGGAAATCTTCAGGCAGCCGGGGGCCGGCGGTTGATCGGGTTAGCGGCGTAGCGTTCATCGTCTGTGGATTATAGCACAGGCAAGCGATTAGCGCCGTCGCATCTCCGCGACGCGGCGGTAGACGTCTACGGTCTCCGCTGCGCAGTTATCCCAGCGAAACGTTGCCGCCCGCGCCTGGCCCAACTCACGGAGGCGCGCGGAAAACTGGGGTTGGTCGAGAATTAGGCGTATGGCATTCGCTAGGTTCGCTTCGTCGTGCGGGGAGACGATCAGGGCGGCTTCGCCTGCGATTTCGGGCAGGCTGCTGACATCGCTGCACACAACCGGCGCGCCGCATGCCATCGCTTCCAACACGGGGAAACCGAAACCTTCATAGAAGCTGGGGGCGAGGAAGCAATCTGTTGCCGAATAGAGTGCGACTAAATCGTCGTGCGATACGTAGCCGAGGAAGCTCACGCGATCGTCGAGGCCGAACTTGGCAGGCAGTTGGCGTACAGGGTTGAATAGCCAGCCGTCGCCGCCGGCGATCAGCAGCCGATGCGGATAGCCGGCTTGGCGCAGCGCGGCCAGGACGCGGATAGCGGCGGCGTGGTTTTTGCGCGGCTCCAATGTGCCGACCATCAACAGATAGGGAGCGTCTGGGCTGTACTGCCTGCGCACGCGATGCTGCTCGCTTTGCGGCGCGGGCCGGAAGGAGTCGTCGATGCCTTCGTAGATGACGTGCACTTTTTCGTCAGGGAGCCTGTACTGCTCGAGCAGGTCGCGCTTGGTGTGGCGGCTAACGGCGATGATGGCGTCGGCGCGGCGTGCAAAGAGCGGAACGGCTACGTTGAGAAAGGCGCGGTTGGCCAATGTGTGGTGTTGGGGGTAGCGCCGGAAGATCAGGTCATGAATCGTAAGAACCGTGGACGCTGTGACATTCGGCAGGAGATGTTCGGTAGCGTGGTAGACGACACGGTCCGGCGATGTCGCCGCGGCTTGGCTGAACTCGGCCAGCCGCGAGTTGACAGGCAGATAGGGGAAGCGGAAGACCTGGCTTGCCAGAACGGAAAGACGCCACGGATAACGGCCCATCTCCAGCGGGTAGGCACGGGCCGCGGCGAGCGATTGCGGCGGGACGCGCCCGGAATGACGGTTATAGAGGAAAGCAAGGTCAACGGAGTCCCGGCAGTGTGCGAGCATGGCAGCGGCCAGGTTTACAGTGTAACGGCTCAGGCCGGCGCGCTGGTGGACGGCCGGTCCGATGTCCATGAGGACAGGCAAACGGGAATGTGCAGGCATGTTCGATGTGTGGGGTGTAGGCATTGGCATGGGATTAGGTCGCCCCTATGACGGCGAGGAGACGGCTCACGATCATCTCCATAGCGACGCGGTTGCCGCCGCCTTCGGGGATGATGACATTGGCATAGCGCTTGCTAGGCTCGACAAACTCAAGGTGCATGGGGCGGACTGTGGTGAGGTATTGATTAACCACGGATTCGAGTGTGCGCCCGCGCTCGTTGACGTCGCGATGAAGACGGCGGATGAAGCGGATGTCGGCGTCGGTGTCGACATAGATGCGCAGGTTCATCAGATCGCGCAGGCGCGGCTCGACAAAAATCAGGATGCCTTCGAGCAAGATGATCGACGCCGGATTCACGCGGACCGTCTCGTCAAGGCGCGTGTGGGTAGCAAAGTCGTAGACGGGGACATCGACCGGCTGCCATTCACATAGGGCCTGCACGTGAGAGATGAGCAAGTCGGTGTCAAGGCTGTCCGGATGATCATAGTTGCAGGCGGCGCGTTCCTCAGGCGACAAATGGCTGTGGTCATAGTAATAGCTGTCGTGTTGGAGATAGGCGATGTGGCTGCCGCCAATTGCTTCGTGCAAACGCCGGCTGACCGTGGTCTTGCCGCTGCCTGTGCCGCCGGCGACGCCGAGAATGAAAGGGCGTTGGTGGTGTGGGGTGCGCATGGTCGGCTATCTTGCTCCGTTTGAGGTTAGGATGGCTCAATGCGTGCTTGGCCTGCTGCGTTGTCAGGTTCGAGCGGCAGCCGTTCGAGATCGCTTAGCAGCGTCGTTTGTACGATAACTACGACGCGTTCGGCGGGCCAAGGCGCGATTTGGACGAGGGTGAATGCCGGCGGTCGTACATAACCGGCAGCGCCGATAATGACGAGTATGGCCGCGGGCCATATAAGCCTGAATCCGGGCATGTGGCGGACGGTGACGCGCAGACCGGGCAGCGGTATGAATTCAAGCAGCAGTCTCTGCTCTGCCGCGCCGATTTCATATTGGCCAATGCCGGTAATGTCGATGCGCTGTTCGGGCTCCAAGTTCAAGCCCCGGTAGACTTCGACCAGGAACGAATCGGAGCCGTCAGGCGGCCTGACCACGCGCAGCCCTCCTTCGAGCGTAGGCAGCAGGACTGACTCCTCGCTGCCTGGACTGGGCAGAATGAGACCGGCGCCGGCGGTTGGCTCGGTCTGTCCGGGGAGCGCTAACAGCGGTTCTTGCGTGACCGTGCGTACGAGCAGGCCGGCGCCTTCCTGTTGCACTTGCAGCGAAATGCTGCCGTCGTGAAGGCGAGCGCCGGGGGGGGCGGCTGCGGCGATCTCTTTGCCTGCGATATGCACGGAGACCGCAACCGACGGCTCTGGTGGCTCTGCGTCCTGGCCGGCCAAATATTGGATGAACAGGTCTTGGGCTGGAGCGCGGTAGGCTTCTCCGGGGGCAAGGACGGGTGAATTGATGTTCCAGCCGGCCAGCAGGAAGAGCCAGATCGAGGCCAAAGCGAGCAGGAGACCGAGAGGCGGCAACACCTGAAGCGCGTAGGCGTACCGACGCTGCACGCCCAATAGCCGCGTCTCTTGGCTATCGGCAGGGCCATCCGTTGCGTGCTGGGCGAAGTAGCCGTATGTCCGGGTAATGGCGGCGGCGATGCGTTCTGCGACGGCCGGCAACGCGTCGTCGACGGCTTTTCGGGTGCGATAAGCGGCTAGACCGTCCGGCAACGTCACGGGAGAGCCCGGTCGGGAGGGCGCCGCGCCGAAGCGTGCGATGAGCGTTTGCACGGCGAACGCCTTGCCCAGGCTGTCGGCTAGGTGAAGCGCGACCAGGAGTGTAAGGAAGGCGAGCAGCGCTCGGAAAAGGAAGCTATGCAGGACGTTGAAAAGCCCAGCCTCGCGCAGGACATTGCCTAGCGCGCCATAGGCAGCGCCCGCAGCCGAGAGCCAGCGAGCGGCTGCAGCCGGTTCGTCGTTGAGTTGCCCCGGCAGTTGCGGCAGGAAAAACGCCGCCGGCAAGAGGACGAGCGTGACCGCTCCGACAGAGAAGAGCGTCCACGGCGACAGCAGCCGACGCCACGTCGCCGAGACAAGATCGAAGTTGCGATGCTCGACTTCGGTGCGCTCGGCGCGACCATCGATTAAGTCTTGAGAGTTTTTCTCAAGGGTCACGCGACCACCCGACGTTTGAGGCGCGCAGAGGCAGGGCGCTTTGCCCCGGTTTCAGCCATTGGCTGATCTCGTCGCTGAGGTTGGCTAGAGGCGCGAACCGGGTCGTACACATAGGCAGCGATTCGAGGAAGGCGTTGCCGTAATCCTTGCGCCAGATGCGACTGTCGAGAATGACGACGATGCCCTTGTCTGTGGCGCGACGGATCAGCCGTCCAAAGCCCTGGCGGAAACGGATGATAGCGTCCGGGAGGGTGTAGTCGCGGAAGGCGTTTTCGAGATCGGCTGTGCGAGCGGCGACGAGCGGGTCGCTGGGCACGGCGAAGGGCAGGCGGACGATGAGCAGGCATTGCAGTTCTTCGCCAGGGAGATCGACGCCTTCCCAGAAACTGCGCGTGCCAAGCAGGACGGCGCGCTCGGTCTGCCGGTATTCACGCAGCAGACGGCGACGGCTGGCGGATCCATGTTGCAAAACAGTGATGCCGTAGCGGTCTAGCGGGGCGCGAATGGCGTCGGCCGTGACGCGCAATTGGGCATAACTGGTGAAGAGCGCGACAGTTGAACCGCCCGTCGCCTGTGCGGCCAGGATGATGGCTTGTTCGACGGCTTGCTGATATTGGCCCTCGCGCGGGTCCGGCATATCGGACGGCATGAAGAGCAGCGTGCTGGCGGCGTAGTCAAAGGGGCTGTCGACGGTTGAGGCCGTGACATCCCATAGGCCGAGGCGGTCGCGGATGAAGGCAAAGCCGGAGCCGGTGCGCAGCGTAGCGCCTGTGAGGATGACGGAGCGTTTCTTGTGGATCAGTTCGCGCTCGATTACGTCGCTGACAAATAGCGGGGCTGCCACCATGGCGGCGCTGCCGGACGGTTCATCCAGTTCGGCCCAGGCGACCGATTCGCGGCGGCTGTCGCCGGGGCTGTAGATGATCTGGTCCATGCGCGTGTCGAGCTCGCCGAGATCGTGGGCAAGTCCGGCTAGTTCTGCCAGGTAGGAAGAATAGGGCTCTTTTAGCCACCACTGCTTGCCGCCGAGATCGTCGACCAGATGATCCAGTTCGTGCAGCAGGGCGTGCAAGCTGCTGTTGACTGTATCCCACTCGATTTCGAGTTCGCTCCAGGCGGGTTGCGAGCGCAGCGCCCGGTCGAGCGCAACGCGCTGCGTATACTGGGAGTCGGTCCGGATGGCCTCCTGGCTGCGCATGAAGTGGAGGAGTCGACCGGTGAAGAGTTGGGTTTTATCTGCCGTTTTGCGGGCGAGAGAACCGATGCGCGCCAGCCGGCGCAGGCCATCCGCGTCGTGGGCGGCTTCGCAGGCTTCGGTCAGTAGGCGCGACAGGCTGCCGTCTTGCTGAAGGCTTCCCAGCCAGACGGCGACGGCGTTCCAATCGGTGCGGTAGGTAAGCTGGTCAGTCGCCGCTTCTTCTAGCCGGTGGGCTTCGTCCACGATGAGGTGGCTGAAGGGCGGCAGGACCCGGCCGCCGGCTTGAATGTCCGTCAGTAGAAGGGCGTGGTTGACGACGAGGATATTGGCGGATTCGGCGCGACGGCGGGCTAGGTGGAAGAAGTCGCGATAATAAGGCCCCAACGATTCCTGTCCGGCGTGCGTAGGGCGAGCGCAGCGGCTTTCGGAGCACGAGTCGGCATCTGAAGCGATGTGCGACCAGATCGCTCGTTCGACTGGCGTGGGCAGGAATAACTCGCTGACGTCGCCGGTGGCAGTATGACGCAGCCAGACAAGAATACGCGCCAGCAATCGCAATTCCAGCGGGCGAAGACGGCGATTTCGATACCACGAATAGAGACGGCGTGTACAGAGATAATTAGCGCGTCCCTTCAGCAATGCGCTGCGCGGTGCAGGGTAGCCGGCTTGGCGGAGCAGGTCACGGACGAGGGGCATATCCTTGTCGAGGATCTGGTCTTGTAGGGCGATGGTGTTGGTGGCAATGACCATGCGCTGCCGGTTGAGCATAGTCCAGAGCGCGCTGGGCAACAAATAGGCGAGCGTCTTGCCGGTTCCGGTTCCGGCTTCAATCAGAAGGTGATCGCCGCGGTTGACGGCGTCGAGAACGCGTTGAGCCATATCCGCCTGGCCTTGGCGCGCTTCGTAGGCTTGGCCCAACGTCTGGCTGAGATATCCTTGCGGAGCGAGAAACGCGTCTAGGTCGACCGGATCGACGGTGCGATAGGTGGTTGTACCGTCGGCGGGTATGGGGGCGTCTTCCGGCGGATCGTTGTCGTTCGTGGCCAGGTCAGGGTCGAGCGCGCCGAATGCGCTGTCGCCGGGAAGGATGCCGGACGCCTCCAGGTCTTCCAACAGGCGGATGGGCGGCCAGGGTGAATCTTGGCCGCAGGCGAGCAATGTACGAACGAGGCCGGCGGGCAAGCGCGTGGCCGCCTGCAATAGGCGGGCAAAGAGACGGCTGGTGGCTTCGGCATCATCGAGGGCCCGGTGCGCGCCCGGCAGCGGGATGTCGAGGTCGCGGGCCAGTTCGCTGAGGCTATAGCTGGCGGCGCCGGGGAGCAGGATCGAGGCCAGTTCGAAGGTGTCCTGCACCGGCCGGTTGAAGTCGATGCCCCCGGCCTGGAGAAAGCCCATGTCGAAGCCGGCGTTGTGGGCAATGACATAATGCGCATCGGAGACGACAAAGGCGAGCAACTCGGGCGCAACCGCGTCGAGCGTGGGCGCGCCGGTCACGTCGGCGTCGCGAATGCCGGTCAACTGCTGGATGCGCAGCGGGATGGGGCGTTGCGGATCGACGAAGGTGACGAATCGCTCTAAAACGCGATAGCGGGCTGTGTCGGGCCAGGTACACGCGAAACGTACAGCGCCGATCTCTATGATTGCGTCGCGGTTGGGATCGAGACCTGTCGTCTCGAGGTCGATGGCGACGTAGACTCGCTCGGATGTCAAGTGGATTACCCTTCTAGGGCGTTAAACGCTGTCGGCGACGGTGAGCTTGGCCCATTATACAATTTTCCGCCAATATATCCGAATGAATTTTGCGGAGGCGATATGTTTGCGCGCGTTGAGGCGCGGTCAGTCGCAAGCCGTCGTCGTTGAACGAAATCGAATAACGGTTCGGGCTGTTGTGCAGGTTCCGCGCCGCGGCGGCAACTTGTAGTTCGGTATGACCGTAAGGCACAATGGGGGCATGAAGGCATCGGTTGTGGCGACGGTCTACAACGAACAGAAGAGCATCGGCAAATTGCTGGCATCGTTGGCGGAGCAGACGCGGCCGCCGGATGAGGTCGTGATCTGCGACGGGGGCAGTACAGACGAGACCGTGCGCTTGATCCGTGAGTGGGCCGAGGAGCAGGGCGGGCGGCTGGGCAAGGTGACCGTATTTGTCGAGCCGGGGGCGAACATCAGCCGAGGGCGCAACTTGTCGATAGCCCGCGCCGCCGGGCCGGTGATCGCTGTGACCGATGCGGGCGTACGGCTGGACAAGGACTGGCTGAGAAATCTTGTCGCGCCGTGGGATGGCGCCCCGCAAGATGTCGCCGAACCTCTCGCCGCCGCCGGTTTTTTCGTGCCGGACTGCCGCAGCGTCTTCGAGACGGCGATGGCTGCGACTGTGCTGCCGCATGCCGACGACATCGATCCGCAGCGTTTTTTGCCCAGCAGCCGCTCGGTTGCGTTCCTCAAGTCGGCTTGGGCTGCTGCGGGCGGGTATCCTGAATGGCTGGACTACTGCGAGGATCTGATCTTCGATTTCCGTCTCAACGCGCTGGCTGCAGACGGCAGAAGCGCGTTCATATGGCGGCCTGATGCGCTGGCGCATTTTCGCCCGCGTTCCGGCCTGCGCTCGTTCTGGCTGCAATACTACCGCTACGCGCGCGGGGACGGCAAGGCCGACCTGTGGCGTAAGCGTCACGCCGTGCGCTATACGGTGTATCTTATTGGGTTGCCCATGCTTGGGGCGTTGATCTGGAATGGAGGCGTCGCGCGGCTGTTTGGATTGACCGGGTTATTGGCGGGGACGGTCGCCTACTGCCGCCGTCCGTGGCAGCGGCTGGGCGCGCTGTCGGCCGATTTAACGCCGGTCGAGCGCTGGGCGAGCTATCTGTTGCCGCCTTTTATCCGCCTGATTGGTGATTGTGCCAAAATGGCGGGCTACCCGCCGGGCTTGATCTGGCGATGGCGCAATCGTAATTGCGGCGAGATCGATTGGCGTCGCCGGCTTGGAAAGAGCGATGCCCTTACTGATTGATGGGCACAACCTGATCGGCGCCGGCGTGTTTGAGGATATCAGTCTGGCGGACGAAGACGACGAGGCAAAGTTGGTCGCCCGGCTGCGCGTCTGGAAGAGCCGCTATCGCGGCGCTATTACGGTGATCTTCGATCGCGGCATTCCTGGAGGCCGTGACCGCAACTTGAGCGGAGGCGGCGTCGAAGTGGTCTTTGCGGCGGACCCTGCCCAGGCGGACGATCTGATTCGTCGCCGGCTGCGCGGCAGGCGCAAGGGGTTGACGTTAGTAAGCAACGACGCCGCTTTGCTGCAAGAAGCTGCAGCGCACGGGGTGGAGGCGCTGCGCGGCGATGAGTTCGTGGCCCGCTTTGCTCTGCGCGCGCCCGAAGCGCCGGAGGCCGGGGCCGAAGACGATGTGCAACTGAGCGAGGACGAGGTGCACGAATGGCTGGCCTTGTTTCGCTCGCATCGCGCCAAACGACCGGATAGGAATCAACCAGGCAGAGGCAGGCGGCGCAAATGAGGCGACGCCGCGCTGCAATTGTGAGGCGAGAAGGATGAGCGAAGCGGCGGCGCACAAGCCCCAACGCCGTATCGTCCCCGCAGACTTGATTGAGACGACGCCCGATGCCAATGCAGCTTTGCATTGGGTTTTAGCGTCGCCGCTCCTTCTTTTCGTGGCGTGGGCTTGGGTCGATATCTTCGCCCATGTCAGCCCGATGCGCGCCCATTGGCTTGATATCGGGTTGGCCGTGGCTGCTTATGTTGTTGTATTTGTGCTGCCGCTTGGGCTAGCAGCGCATCGCGTCGTGACCGCGGCCCCTCGGCTGTTTCAGCACGCCGGCTGGGACTTGCAGCCTCTTGAACCAGTCGCGCCGGAGGAGCAGTACCTTGTGCGTTATGCTTACCGCCGGCAGCGGCGCGCGCCGGGGAGTTGGCGTCGTCGGTTGATGCGCGCCGCTCAGGGCTGGGTTTACCTGGAGATTGCAGCGATCTTCATCGGGGCCGTCTTGATGATCCCCCTCTTCTTCAGCGCGACCGAGTTCGGCTTCGGGCGGTAGGCGAAGCTAATCTCCTATCGCTCGGAGATCTGCCACACAAGCGGGCGCAAGCCTTTTTCTCTGCTGCATTGGCTGTCTGCATCCCTCGACGATTACATCCACGAGAACAACTGCATAGACTGAATTTTCGCAATCCCGGTCAAGAACTGACGCCCGTTGTCTGCTAGAGTGTCTGCCGGAAGGAGAGGCGCGGATGGAACGATGGGAAAGAGTCGAGGCCGTTCAGCGTATGCAGGACTATATAGAACAGAACATTCATTCGCCCATCACATTATCCGAGTTGGCGAAGTGCGCGGGCTATTCACCCTTTCACAGCGCGAGAATCTTCAGGGAACTCACGGGCAGGACTCCTTTTGAGTACATCCGTTCCCTCAGGTTGAGTCGCGCCGCCCTGATATTGCGTGACGAAAAGGCGAAGGTCATCGACGTTGCGCTGGATTTTGTTTTTGACTCACATGAAGGTTTCACCAGGGCGTTTTCAAAGGAATTCGGCGTTACGCCCTACAGGTACAGCAGAAATCCGACGCCGGTCTACCTGTTCATGCCGAGTTCGATCCGAGGGTATCACCTACATATCTCAGAGGAAGCTGGAAAAATGGCAGAGAATCCTAATGCTCGTACTGTGTTTGTGCAGGTTATCGAACGTCCAGAAAGAAAGTTGATACTCAAGAGGGGAATCAAGGCAAGGGATTACTTTGAGTACTGTGAGGAAGTGGGCTGCGACATCTGGGGACTGCTGTGCAGCGTGAAGGAGGCTCTTTATGAGCCGATTGGGATGTGGCTTCCCGATAATTTCCGGACGCCAGGCACGTCGTATTATGCCCAGGGCGTCGAGGTCCCAACCGACTATGCCGGCGTCGTACCGGAAGGTCTGGAGATCATCCGCCTGCCGGCGTGCAAGATGATGGTCTTTCAGGGACAGCCATATGAGGACGAGAAATTTGGCGAGGCCATCTCGGAATTGTGGGAAGTGATGAAGACCTACAATCCTGAGACCTACGGGTTTCGATGGGCGGATGAGGACGCACCGAGGTTCCAACTCGCGCCGCAAGGGTATCGCGGCTACATCGAGGCGCGTCCTGTTAGACCGATCGCCAAGTAGACGGCCGGACCGTTAGCAATTAGCAAGAAGTGGCGCTCGGAGACCCCGGGCGCCACTTCTTGCATGTAGAAGCCTAAGCGCCGGGTTGATGTGCGCCGCGGGCCAGGTCTGCGGCAAGCTCTTTGAGCGTCACCAGGCCGTCGTCAACGCCTGCGGCGCGCACCAGCGCCGAGCCGACGATCACGCCGTCGGCGATGGCGGCGACGGCGGCGGCTTGTTCGCCGGTGCTGATGCCGAATCCGACCGCTAGAGGCAGGTCCGTGTGACGGCGGACGCTGCGCACAAACGCGGCTAGGTCAGGCGGCAGTTCGCTGCGCGCGCCGGTGATGCCGGTGACGCTGACCATGTAGATGAAGCCTGTGGCATGGCCGGCGACGAGGCGGATGCGCTCTTCGGTGCTGGTGGGTGCAAGCATGAAGACCGTCGCCAACCCGGCGCGGTCGCACGCTTGCTTGACTTCGTTCGCTTCTTCGGGCGGCAGATCGGGCACGATCAGCCCGTCTAGACCGGCTTGCGCTGCGTCGGCGACAAAGCGCTCGACGCCGTAGCGGAAGAGCGGGTTGAAGTAGGTCATGCCGCAGAAAGGCTGGGTGACGCCGCGGTCGCGCAACTCGCGCACCATCTCAAGACAGGCGGCGACAGTCGTCCCTTGCGTCAGGGCTTGGTGGGTGGCCGTCTGGACCGTGGGGCCGTCCGCCAGGGGATCGCTGTGGGGGATGCCGATCTCGAAGAGATCGGCCCCGGCATCCGCCAGGGCTTCAATGGCGTCGATCGTCACCTGGCGGCTGGGATAGCCCATGGCGTGATAGGGCATGAACGCGGCGCGGCGTTCCTGGCGCGCGACGGCAAATGCGCGGTTAATTCGTTCGAGTCCGGTCTTGGCGCTCATAGTTCGGTCGGTCGCTCTCTATTGGACTGGGTTTGCGTTCGTTCGTCAGGCATGGGTCAGGGCTTCTCGCCGGCCAGCACGCGGTTGACGGTGCCGAGGTCCTTGTCGCCGCGGCCGCTGAGGTTGACGAGAATGATCTGCTCGCGGTCCATCTGCGGGGCTAATTCCAACAAGTGCCCGATGGCATGGGCGCTCTCCAGTGCGGGGATGATGCCTTCCAATTCGCACAGGAGCTTGAAGCCCTGCATGGCCTGGTCGTCGGTGCAGTAGGTGTATTCGCTGCGGCCGAGGTCACGCAGCCAGGCGTGCTCCGGGCCGACGCTGGCGTAATCGAGGCCGGCGCTGATGCTGTGGGTCAGCGCGATTTGGCCGTCGTCATCTTGCAGGACGAAGCTCTTGGTTCCCTGTAGGATGCCGAGGCGGCCAAGTTTGGGGTCGGCGAAGCGGGCTGCGTGCGCGCCGCTGTCGATGCCCAGCCCGCCGGCCTCGACGCCGATGAGGCGTATGTCGCGATGGTCGAGGAAGGGATAGAAAATGCCGATGGCGTTGCTGCCGCCGCCAACGCAGGCGACAATGGCGTCGGGCAAGCGACCTGGTCCGTCCGGGCTTTCGGTCATCTGGCTGAGGGCTTCGCGGCCGATGACGCTCTGGAAATCACGCACCATAGCCGGGTAGGGGTGGGGGCCGAGTACGCTGCCGAGCAGGTAGTGCGTGGTGCGTACGTTGGTGACCCAATCGCGGATGGCCTCGTTGATGGCGTCTTTGAGCGTCCTGCTGCCCGATTCGACGGGACGCACCTCTGTGCCGAGCAGGCGCATGCGGAAGACGTTCGGCTCCTGGCGCGCCATGTCGACCGTGCCCATATAGACGATACATTCGACGCCGAGCAGGGCGGCGGCGGTGGCTGTGGCGACGCCGTGCTGGCCCGCGCCGGTCTCGGCGACGATGCGCGTCTTGCCCATTTTGCGCTTCATGAGCAAGGCTTGGCCCAAGGCGTTGTTGATCTTGTGCGCGCCGGTGTGGGCAAGGTCCTCGCGCTTGAGGTAGATCTGTGCGCCGCCCAGGTGTTGGCTGAGGCGACGGGCATAGGTGAGCGGCGTCGGCCTGCCCACGAAGGTGCGCTGCAGGTAGGCGAGTTCTTCCTGGAAGTCGTGATCGCCCCGCGCGCGCAGATACGCTTCCTCTAGCTCGTCCAGGGCGGGCATGAGGGTTTCGGGCACGAATTTTCCGCCATAGGGGCCGAAGTGGCCGCTTTCATCGGGAAAGGCGCTGTAGTTCACCGGCTGTTCGCCGTGCGCTGCGCCGACGGCTGAGTTTGGCATCGAACGGATTCCTCTCTTCTTGCCGTCAAACGGACCATCTGCCGCCGGACGGACATTATGAATACAATAGGCCTGATCTTTGCATCTGGTTGCCAGGCAGACCGCAGGTTATTTCTGCGTCGTCTGCGTCGTCTGCGCCGCATGCGTCATGCCGATGGCGGCCTTCATCACGCCGATGGGCGGATCGACGCCGGTCCACCAAGCGAAAGCCAGCGCTCCTTGCCAGACCAGCATGCCCTTGCCGCCGATGGCCGTCGCCCCGTCTGCGCCGGCTTTGGCGAGCAGGCGCGTGATGGGCGGGTTGTAGACGAGGTCGTAGACAACCTGATCGCTGCGAAAGGGCAGCGCAGCGTCCCAGGGCAGCCCGTCGACATCAGGCGTCATGCCGAGTGAGGTGCAATTGATGATCAAGCCCGCATCGTCTGTCGCTGCAGCGAGAGCCTGCGGGAAGGCTTGGGCAGCCATAGGGCAGGCGGGAAAGTGCGGCGACAGGTCATTGATCAGCGCAACCGCTCGCGTCTCGGTTCTGTTTAGAACCGTGATGGATGTCGCTCCGGCTTCGGCCAGACCATAGACGACGGCGCGCGCCGCCCCGCCGGCCCCGATGACGAGGACGCGCTGCCCTGCCGGGTCAACGCCGTGGTCGCGCAGGTCCGCGATAAAACCGCGGGCGTCGGTGTTGTCGCCGTGGAGTTCGCCGCCGGCCTCGACGCGGATTGTGTTGACCGCGCCGATAGCCTGCGCGGCGGGCGTGAGCTTGTCGAGGAAGGGCATGACCGCCTGCTTGTGCGGGACGGTGACGTTGGCCCCGCGCAAGCCTAGGGCGACCAGCCCGCGCACGGCTTCCCCAATACGCTTTGCGGGGGCGGGCGACACGGGCAACGGTACATAGCGCCAGTCGAGGCCGAGCGCAACGAAGGCGGAGTTGTGCATGGGCGGGCTGACGCTGTGCCCAACGGGCCAGCCGATCAGGCCGACAATCTGGGTGCGGCCCGATATCGACATATCCGGCGGAATGGCAGTCATCTGTGTCATGAATGTGGTCATCGGCGCACTTCCAGATCCGCGCCCAGCGCCTGGAGGGTGGACTCGATGCCGGGGAAACTGTCGGCTGTGACTTCCGAGCCGTAGATCGTAGTCGGTCCCTGTGCGGCGAGGGAGGCAACGATCAACGCCATGGCGAGACGATGATCGCCGAGGCTTTCCACGGTTCCGCCCATGAGGCGCACAGGGCCCTCTACGGCGAAGCCGTCGGGCAGCGGCTCGATGTTGGCGCCCATCTTGCGCAGTTCGCTCACGGTGGTGGCAATGCGGTCGGTTTCCTTCACGCGCAGTTCGCCCGCGTCCTGGATGATCGTACGGCCTTGGGCTTGGGTCGCCACGACGGCGAGGACGGGCAGTTCGTCGATCATCGTGACGATCTGTTCTCCGCCGAAGGTCGCGCCGCGCAGTTCGCCGGCGCTTATGTCGACGTCGGCGACGGGTTCGCCGGAGCGTTGGCGCGGGTTGCGGTACTCGATGCGTGCGCCCATCTCTGCCAGGGCGTCTAGGAAGCCGGTGCGCGTGGGGTTGACGCCGACGCCGGCGATGGTGATGCTGCTGTCTGGCACGATGGCCGCGACTGCGGCGAGAAAGGCCGCGGACGAGGGATCGCCGGGTATGGCGATTTCCAGCGCCTTGAGCGGCTCGGCGGGACGTTCGCAGTGGACGGTGTTGCCGTAGACCGCGATCGGCGCACCCATAGCGGCCAACATACGTTCCGTGTGGTCGCGCGCCGGTCCGGGCTCGCGGATGACGGTCAGCCCGTGGGCGTAGAGGCCGGCAAGGATCACGCAACTCTTGACCTGCGCGCTCGCCACGGGCATATCGTACTCCATGCCGCGCAAGGAACTGCCGTTGATGGCGAGGGGCGCGTAGTCTCCGCCTTGTCGCCCGATGATGCCGGCGCCCATGGCGCGCAGCGGGCGCACGATACGGCCCATCGGTCGCCGCCGAATCTGATCCGTGCCGGTGAGGAAGCTGGTAAAGTTCTGGCCCGCCAGCAGCCCGGCCAAGAGGCGAATGGTCGTGCCGGAGTTGCCACAATCGAGCACGTCGTCGGGCTCTTGCAGTCCGTCGAGACCGCGCCCGTGGACGAGCAGTTCGGTTGGGCTCTGCTCTTCGATGGTTACGCCGAGGCGACGCATGACGCGCACGGTCTGCCGGCAGTCGCCGCCGTCCAGGAAGTTGGAGATGCGGCTGACGCCTTCGGCGATGGCGGCAAACATGACGGCGCGATGGCTGATCGATTTATCGCCGGGGACGTGGCAGCGCCCCTTGATCGGCGGCCCGCCTTGGATGCGGATGCTTGTCATTGCGAGATCCTCGGATTCATTTTCGGTGCTGGTTCATGGTTGGTTCATGGCTGGTTCATGACCGGGAGCGCGGTCTCCAGGCGGAACGACGGGCTTGGGATGCGCTCAGCCGCCTGTTGAGTTCGCACTCGTCGCTTTCGGCCAAGGCCGCGCGCAGGCTTTGCAGGTGGCTAAGCATGGCGTCGAGTTGGTTGAGAACGGCCTCTCGGTTGGTCATGAGTATATCCAAAAACATGCGCGTGTCGCTGGCTGCCACGCGGCTTGTATCACGGAAACCGCCGGCGGCGAGGTCCCAGACCAGCGGATCTTGCTCGCCCAGGTCGGTCACGGCATGGACGAGGGCGCCGGCTGCCAGGTAGGGCAGGTGGCTGATGGCCGCCACGAGACGGTCATGACGCTCCGGCGTGAGCAGAATGGGCTGCGCGCCGACCGCGTGCACCAGTTCATGCGCCAGATCAAGCGATGCCTGGCTGGTGCGGTCGAGAGGCGTAAGCGCCCAGGGCGCGCCTTGATAAAGGCCCGGCTCCGCTGCGTCGAAGCCGGCCGTCTCCTTGCCGGTCATAGGATGCCCGCCCACGGGCTGAATGCCGCGAGGCAAGCGCTCCATGACGGCGCAGATCTCGGCTTTGGTGCTGCCCATGTCGATAACCAGACAGCCGGGCCAGAGCAGCGGGCCGATCTCCGCCAGCATGGAGAGGATTGTGCGCACCGGTGTGGCTAGGACCACGATGTCCGCGCCGAGGACGCCGGTATTGAGGTCGTTGGTTGCGAGGTCTACGGCGCCGCTGAAGAAGGCGTCGAGTACGGTGTCGGTGCGCCGTGCGATGCCGCGCACCTCGCGGCACAGGCCGCCGCTCGTCAAGTCCATGCACAGGCTGGCCCCCATCAGGCCCAGCCCCACGACGGCGACGCGACAGTCCTTCAGGCGTTTCTGCATGGGCATTCCTGTTTGCGTGATGTCTGGCGCTAACTAGAGCGTGCGGCCGACTGACTGGGCGACAGGCGCCAATGCTTTCATCATCTCGGCAAAGCGCGCCGGAGTCAAACTCTGTGCGCCGTCGCTCCAGGCGACGGTTGGGTCCGGGTGAACCTCGACCATGACGGCGTCGGCGCCTGCGGCCACCGCAGCCATGGCGACCGGGGCTACAAGGCTCCACTTGCCGGTGCCGTGAGCCGGGTCTGCGACAACAGGCAGATGGCTCAGCTCCTTGATGACCGGAATGGCGTTAACGTCGAAGGTGAAGCGGGTGAGCGGCTCGAAGGTGCGAATGCCGCGCTCACAGACCATAACTTTCATGTTGCCGCCGCTGAGGATGTACTCGGCGCTCATCAGCAACTCCTGGATAGTGCTGCTCATGCCGCGCTTGAGGAAGACCGGCTTGTCCTGCTTGCCCAGGGCGCGCAACAGCACGTAGTTCTGGGTGTTGCGCGCGCCGACCTGGAGGATGTCGGCGTAGTCGCCGACGATCTCGATGTCCTCCGGCGTCATCACTTCAGTGATGACGGGCAATCCGGTCTGCTCGCGCGCTTCGGCCAGGTAGCGCAAGCCTTCCTCGCCGAGGCCCTGGAAGCTGTACGGGCTGGAGCGCGGCTTGAACGCGCCGCCGCGCAGGATGGTCGCGCCCGCTTCCTTGACGGCATGGGCCGTCTCGAGGAGCATCTCACGGCTTTCTACGCTGCACGGGCCGGCCATGACGACGATCTGTGGCCCGCCGATCTTGACGCCGCCCACGTCGATAACCGTGTTCTCCTGCGAGAAGTCGCGGCTGGCGACCTTGAAGGGCTGCATGACGCGCATCGTCTTTTCGACGCCGTCCATGGCCTCGAAGGCGCTTTGGTGCAGAAGATGTTCGTCGGCCCCGATGATGCCGATGATGGTTCTGGCCTCGCCGCGGCTTAGGTGGACCTTGTAGCCGAGCCCCTCGACGCGCCGGACGACATCTTCCACCTGCTTGGGCTTAGCGTTTTGCTGCATGACGATAATCATGGCGCGTTATCTCCTTGTGTATGGCCCGCGTGCAGGGCCTTGTGTCAGTTCCTGGCAGTACATCCTGGCAATCCGATCCGGCTACACAACCTGGGCGGTTTCCTCTTGTGCGGCGGGCTCGGCGCTTGGCTCGCCGTCGATGAAGCGGTCAACCGCCTCCGCCACGCGGCGCAGGTCGCCCATCAACTTGCGGAAGTCGGTCAGGCTGAGGCTTTGGCGCCCGTCGCTCAGGGCGTTATCGGGATCCGGGTGAATCTCCAAGATCAGGGCGTCGGCGCCGGCGGCGACTGCGGCCTTCGCCATCGACGGTACGTATTCGCGGTAGCCTGTGCCGTGCGATGGGTCCGCGACAACGGGCAAATGGCTGGTGTGCTTGATCACGGGCACGGCGCTGAGGTCGAACGTGTTGCGCGTGGAGGTTTCGTAGGTGCGGATGCCGCGTTCGCAGACCATGACGTTGTAGTTGCCGTTGCTGACGATGTACTCGGCGCACATCAGCAGCTCTTCGATGGTGCCGCTGATGCCGCGCTTGAGCATGACGGGGCGTTGGACTTTGCCCACGGCGTGCAGCAGGCCGTAGTTCTGCATGTTGCGTGCGCCGATCTGGAGGATGTCGGCGTATTCGGCCACCATCGGCAGCGTCTCTACTGTGACGACCTCGGTGATGATGGGCAGGCCGGTGACGGCGCGGGCTTCGGCCAGGTACTCCAGTCCTTTCAGACCGAGGCCCTGGAAGCTATAGGGGCTGGTGCGCGGCTTGAACGCGCCGCCGCGCAGCACTTTGGCGCCCGCCTCCTTGACGGCGATGGCCGTTTCGACGATCTGGTCGCGGCTTTCGACGCTGCACGGGCCGGCCATGACGACGACTTCCGGCCCGCCGATGCGCACCTTCCCGCCCACGTCGATCACCGAGTTTTCGGGGCGCGTGGTGCGGCTCGATAGTTTATACGGTTCCTGGATGCGAACGGTCGTGTTCACGCCGTCCATGGCGTTGAACGACTCGCGGCTGACGCGCGTCAGGTCGCCGACCAGGGCGACGACGGTGCGGTTCTCGCCGTAGATAGGGTGAGTGGTCACGCCGAGCGACTCCGCCCGGCGGATGACGGCGCCGATTTCGGCGGCGGTTGCGTTGGGTTTCATGATGACGATCACGTTGGTTTCTCCTTCAGGGTAAAATGGACGCATCTGCATGGCCGGTTAGATTTGGAGCAGTTCCGACTGAGCGACAGTTGACTCGTTGTTCAGCGGCGGGGCGGCGGGATAGCTGCCCAGCAACTTGACGAAGACGGCTCGGTTGAGCAGGCGCAGGATGGCCTCGCCCGCGTTGGCATCCTGCCAGTGGCCGTCAAAATCGAGGTAGAAGACATAGTGCCAGGGCCGGTTGCGGCGCGGCCGGCTCTCCAACTTGGTCAGGTTGATGTCGCGCTCGGCGAACTCGCCCAAGGCGTGATAGAGCGAGCCGGGGGTGTTGGGCACGGCGAAAACGAGCGAGGTCTTGGATGTAGCGGTGCGTTCGGCTTCGTCTTTGCCGACGACGAAAAAGCGCGTGTAGTTGTGGCGCATATCCTCGATGCCCTCGTGGACGATCTCCAGCCCGTAGACTTCGGCGGCGAGCTTGCCGGCGATGACGCCGACGCCCTCCGCGGGCTGGGCGGCGAGGTCTTTGGCGCTGCCCGCGGTGTCGTACCAGGGGACGGCGGTATAGCCGTAGCGGTTGAGGAAGCCTTCGCACTGGGCGAGGGCTTGGAAATGGCTGCGCACCTCGCGTATGGCATCGGCGTTGCCGGGGAGGGTGAGCAGGTTATGGCGCACGCGCAGCAGGATTTCGCCGCTGACCCTCAGATCGCGCTCCAGCAGCAGGTCGAAGGACTTGTTGATGCTGCCCGCCGCGGAGTTTTCGACGGGGACGGCGCCGTAGTGAGCGTCGCCCTTCTCCACCGCCTCGAAGATGTCCTCGAAGGCGCGGCAGGGCAGAGTCGTGATGTCCGGCCCGAAGTGCTGCCGGATCGCCTCTTCGGAATAGGCGCCGCGTTCGCCTTGAAACGCTACGATGGTCATCGAATTTTCCCCCGGTTCGTGATGGTTGGGCTGTGTGCGCCGCCGGCCTAGATGTAATTCGCCCCAGCGGCCAATGTGCATCAACGGCAAAAAAAACGAGGGCGGGAATTTCGCCATTCCACGCCCTCGGTGAGTTTCGGTGTTACCTGATGCTAGCCAGGTATCAACTTCCCTCCTGCGCAGGATGGCGTCCCGCTGGTAAAATAGTAATAGCTAAACCAGAAGCCGGAAAAAGAAAACCCGCGCCATGTGGGGCGCAGGTTCGAGGTCGCGAAGAAGGAAGCGGTACGTGCGGTACGCTGCGTACGGTCAAGGATGATCTGCGGTTTTTCGACAATCACTAACGATGCCATGACGATCGGCTCTGCGGGTATGACACGTTTACAAAGCATCCATCCAACACTTGGCGGATAAGATAGCACGCATGGTCGGCGCTGTCAAGAAGCAATTTTGGGGTATCGCCGTTTTTCGCTTTTCGCCTATGAATTTTGATCTTACTCCTAATCCAAACGGCCGCGGATTTCGGTCACGAGTTCGGCCGGTTCGACATACATGACGCCTCGGTTCTGCGGTGAGCCGTAGTCCTGGACCCAGGCGATGCGTCCATTCTTATCCACTAATACGAAAGTGTGGCTTGGTTCCCCGCCGGGCGTGGCCCACTGCATCACATCATAGGCTGTGGAGACCGCAAGGTCGTGATCGGAAAGCAAGGGCGTCTCTAGGATGCCGTATTCTTGCGCGGCGGCGGCTAACTGGTCCGGCGAATCAGCGGCAATGCTGATCAGCGCGACGTTCAGTGCACGGAATGCCGAATCGTTCTGCAGATCCACGATCTGCTGCAGGCAGGGCGGTCAGCCAACGGCCATGTGGAAGTAAAGGAGGACCGGCTGTTGGCCTGTGTAGTCGCTGAGCGAGACGTTGTCGCCCGTGGCGGACGGCAAGGTGAATGGCGGCGCAGTCGCCTCTGTTACGGACGGGCTGCCGCAGCCGGTTAAGGCGAACAGAAACAAGGCGATTATGAACGCAGTGATGCGCCGCGGGGCGCTTTGCGGTTTGCGCAGCGTGTATTTCAGTGGCATGTCGAATCCTTTCATACCGATATACAGGGCAAATACAGGGCAAGCGTAGGCGAATGTTCCGGTTGGAGCCGCCGCCGTCTAGACTTCAGGCATTGGCTGTGCATCCTCTGTCGGAAGTGCGGCCCGGTAAGGCAACCAAACTTCAATCGTTGTTCCTCTGCCTGGCTCGCTATGCAATTTCAGCCGACCGCCGTGCGCCTGCGTGCGCTCGTGCATGCCTAATAGGCCAAAATGGCCTTGCCGATCCAAGAGAAAAGGATGCGCAGGGACGTCAAATCCGATGCCGTCATCTTCAATGCGTAGGGCCAATCCATCCTTTTGGCAGCATAGCTCAACGTGGACCCATGTCGCATGTGCATGGACTGCCGTGTTGTTGAGCGCTGCTTGCGCAATACGAAAAGCTGAGATTTCCAGAGAAGGAGAGACGGCGCGACATGGCGCGCCGGTCACCTCAAAATCCCCGACTATTCCTGCCATCCGAGAAGTCTGGCGGACCAGCGTTTCCAGGGCGGGCACGAAGCCCAGGTCTTCGAGATAGAGAGGGCGGAGCGCGTGGATCTGGCGTCGCAGCCCATCGATGGCGTTTGTGACAAGAGGGCGCAGCGCTTGAAGCCGTTCAGCCGCCCGGCTGGGCGCTTTACACACTTCGCGTTCGGCCAGTTCGATTTGCTGGTTGAGGGCGATCAGCGTCTGCACCGTCTCATCGTGCAACTCGCGCGCGAGTCGTCTGCGCTCCTCCTCCTGTCCTAGCGTCATGGCATCCAGATAGCTGCGCAACTGCTGCTGATAGCGACGGACCTGTTCGGTCATACGGATAAGGGCCAGGCGAAGATCATCGATTTCTGCGACCCCGCCCACAGGTTTTTGGAGTGAGGTTGCATCTCCCCAACCGGCCTTGACCGCTGCGCTGTTGAGATGGCGCAAGGGGCGCACAACATAATGTAGGCCGAAATAGGCAGCCAGACCGGAAATGACTGCGGCGATGACGGCGACGGCGCCGACAGTCCCGCCGATACGCAGAAGCGGAGACAGCATGGCTCCCCATGGCTGATTGGTTTGCACGCGCCAGCCGGTCGCAGCGACGCCGGCTTCGCCGCGGATAGCTGGTTCAGAGACTCCTGTCGCTCCGGCTTGCGCGATGGGTGCGCTATCGGATAGGAGTACAATCTGGGCGGCATCTTCCAGGGGGAGAATGTGGTCGACAGCGGTTTGGAATAGCGTTTCGACTGGTTGCGCTCCTGCCCACACTGTTCCGTCATGGCCTGCGACAGCGACAACGAGCAGCGCCGTAGGCGCGTCAAGTGTGTATGTCGCCGGCGGCCCCTCAGCCGTTGCCGTGCGCGTACGACGGATTAAGGGCGCGAGTTCGGGATCGGCGGCCCAGGAGGCGGCGAAAATGCCGGTCGTTTGGCCTTGAGCGTCATAACGCGCCATGCCGCCCGCAAAGATCGAACTGGGCGGCGACAGATCGGGCTGGGAAATGTGCGCGAAATCGATCAGCCTTTCCTGGAGACGCGCGATCTGGACATCTAGGTGAGCGGCAACCGCTTGCGCCTGATCTTGCGCTCGTTCTTCGACCAATTGGCGCATTGCCCGTTCGTGCGCGAAGAGCTCCGCAAGCGAAAGCGCCAGCAGCCCCAACGCGGCAGGCAAGGCAATCCACAGCCAGAGTTGCATGCGCAGGCTGCGTTGTCTAGGCGGCGAACTCATCTGCCTACCCAACTGTGTCTTCCAGAGTGATAAGGCCGCGCTGGAGGGCGACGGTCACCATTTCGGTGCGTGAGGAGACGTGCAGTTTGCCGAAGATATTGGCGAGATGTCCCTGGACGGTACGGTCGCTGATGCGGAGACCCTGCGCGATCTCGCGATTTGTACGACCTTTTGCCACGTCGCGCAGGACTTGGGTTTCACGTTCGCTGAGCGCTTCGACCGGGCCGGCATGAGTGAGGGCCGCCATCGCTTTGGCGGCGACGTCCGGATCAAGCATGCTCTTGCCTGCGTGAACCCGTTTGACGGCTCGAACCAAGTCGTCGCCTTGTGCAGTCTTGAGGATGTAGCCGTCGGCGCCGGCGCGCAGCAGGGCCAGAATGTAGGGTTCGTCATCATAGGCGGAGAGGATGAGGACGCGCACCTGCGGATAGCGCTCCTTGATGCGTTTGGTCAACTCGATGCCGCTTAGGTCCGGCATGCGGATGTCGAGGACAGCTACATCGGGAGGCCGGCGGTCAATCAGCCGCCAGGCGGTTTTGCCGTTGTCCGCCTCGCCGGTCACGCGGATCTGGGGATCGGCCTGTAGAAAGTCGCGTATGCCCTGGCGCACAACCGCATGGTCATCGGCGAGTATCACCTGAATGAGATTGGAGGGGGCTGTAGGCTCTTGGTGCATGTCCGAATTCTGTACGTGTCTGAACCCGCTCGGGACTGGTGGGCGCGCGCGAGGCCGGCATGCGAACGGCTCCGGCTGGGCCCCATACGCTAACGTGGAGCCAACGATACGCCGGGAACGCCGAAATTGCAACCTGTTCCGACGGCAAGCCGGTTAGTCGTGAGCGTTATGTTCGCCGGTCGTCTCTGTGTCAGCCGTTTCTGCAGGTGCGGCTGCGCTGTCTTCGGTTTCTTCGATGCCATACCAGGCGGATAGCCATCGTCGCATCTGGGCGATTTCCCGTTCCTGTGCAGCGATGATGTCGTCCGCCATCTGTCGCAATTCCGCGTGTTCGGCTTGGGTCTGGGCGACCTGGGCCATGGCTACTGCTCCCAGGTGATGAGAAATCATCGCCTCAAGGAAGCGCTGATCGAAGGGAGCGCCTGCGTCTTCGGCAATTGACATCTCCCCCATAGCCATACCCATTCCTTTTGTCGGGGGCAGGTCAGGATGCCAGGCGGCGCGCCATTCATGCATCTGCTCAATTTCTGTCTGCTGATCGGCGATGACCGCGCTCGCGAGATCTTTGAGTTCGTCGTGTTCCGCCTCTTCTAACGCCATGCGGGCCATGTCAATTGCGCCTTGGTGGTGTTCGATCATGCTGTCGATAAACTGGGCATCGAAGGGGAGCGCAGCATCCATCATCTGCCCATGATCCATCTCGCGCGGTATGCCGGGATCAGGCGCTTCCGACGCCGACGTCGCCGCTTCTGCGTTGGCAGGAGGCGCGTCTGCAATAGGCGCGGGCGCGATGTATATCGTACAAGCCGCTAATAAACCAGCCGTTGCGAACAAAACGGGCAGAAACCAGCGAATCCTCATTGTTTTAGATTCTCCATCTGTGTGCGTGAGGCAACGGACTCATATCCGGGCCGGCAGGGATCCCTCCCTGTGGTGCGTTAACATGATTTGTGCAGTTGTCATTCTGAGCCGAAGGCGAAGAATCCCTATGTGGCGGACGAACAGATTCTTCCTCCCTCCGGTCGTCAGAATGACAGAAACATAGTTGTCAGAGCGCTCAGCCGTCCTTCAGGTCGCGCAGGATCGTTTCGTATTCATCGCGACCGATCTCGCCGCGAGCATAGCGCGCTTGGAGGATATCCAGAGCCGTAGACCGGCTGCCGTTTCCTGCGGGTGGATTGCCGCCGCCGAATCCTGAACCGGATGCGCCGCGTACAGCCCAGATGACCAGCCCGATCGCCAATCCCCACAACGCCAACATGCCAAAGCCTCCAAACATCATGGTTCCCCACCCCCAGTTCCAACAACTCCAGTCCATTTCCGAAATGCTCCTTTCGTCCGCGTTTGCCGATTTCCCGACGTTTCTAACGCTGCCTCCGCGGATGACTCTTACCAGTATAGCGCCTAATTTTCGTCTGCGGATGCGCAAAATTGCGCGGGCCGCTAAGCAATTTCGCCTAGCGACCCGTTTGAACTGGCATTTATGAAGCGTCTGTTGAGGAGGACGTCTTGCGTATGCGCTGGGAACGGCGGGGCGAGAAGGGCAGGTTATGACAGACGCGACCCCCTTCTGCTCTTCTCTATTATTCGCTCCAATAGGGGGCCGGGTTGTAGCCGTGCTCGAGCAGCCACTCGATGGAGGGGCCTTGCCAGCGCACCTGGCGAAAGTCGACTTTGCCTGTCGAATCGAAGCGGACGCCTTCTTCCTCGAGCAGTCGGCGTTGGAGAGCGGAACCCGCGCTGTCGGCGCGCAGGCTGATCTTGCCCTGGGCGTTGATGACGCGATGCCAGGGCACATCTTCGTGGCGAGGGGTCAGCGCGGCCATGGCGTAGCCGACCATGCGCGCCGTGCAACCGCCGACAATAGAGGCGATCTGGCCGTACGCAGCAACCTTGCCCGGCGGTATCTGGCGGACGACTGCGTAGATGCGTTCGTAGGTCGGTGAGGAGGCGTCGACGTGCGGTTCGGCTGAACTTGTCATGGGGTGAACTCCACTCTCTTTGTCACGACGACGCTGATATTACCCGGAGTCAGACATAGCGGCAATGCGGCGCAGCGCACCGTGCCACGCGTCCCACCAGGCAGTTTCCGCAGGGACGGCGAAAAGATGCGTGTGCCCGCGATGGTCGTGAGCGCCGAAGCCCGGCACGATGATGCGCGCGTCGCGGTCTTGTTCGAGGTAGGCGACGAGGGCATGTTCCAGACGCATGGGGCTGCGGATGTAGAATGCCTGGGCGAGCAGAGTTTGCGGCTCGTCCATCAGGTAGTCGATATTCCAGTGAAGCCGTTTAGGCTGTTTGGGCAGAAGGCGAGCGGCGTCCAGACCGGCGGCAGAGAAGCGCTCAAGCAGGTCGGCGCGCAACGGGTGCGGGGGCAGTTCGGCGCGGCGCGAAGCGTGGCGCAGCAGTCTGCGCGGGAGGGCAAAACCGTTGGGCGCGCCGAGCGCTGAGCCGGCGTAAACGTAGTCGCCCGCGGGGAAATCGACTGGACGACCACCCTGAAAGCGACCGACGCGGACGGACAATGGTCGGCAGAACCGGAGACGCAGCGCGTAGGTTCCGATCCAGCAGTCATCGCATTGCAGCGCGATGATCGGTTCGTAGTCGTTCATGTGGCGGGTTCTGGATCTGTAATGCGCCCGCTGGGCTGATGGCCGCGTCGTCTATGGCGGCAGGCCGGCATTCACGCCGGCCTGCCTGTCCGTTTCGATGCTCGGATGCCGGCCGCGAAACGGCTCGACAACTATTGCGAAGTGCGCCTCGGCGCTACGCAGCTTCGCTGCCGATGGCGAACATGCGTTCGAGATCGTGCATCGAATAGGCGCGAAACGCCAGTAGGGTTTCGGTATTTTCGATATGTTCGATCTTGAGCATGTGGCTCGTCACGACATCGGCCATCTCTTCGTTGGTCTTCACGCGGATGATGGCGACGAGATCGTGGCGTCCCCCGACCGAGTAGACCTCTGAAACGCCGTGCATTGCCAGAAGATTTTCGGCCACGTCGTTGATGTGGCCGTGTTTGACGTTGATCAGCACAATGGCGGTGACCATTCGTTCCTCCTGCGCGCCGTGTTATTCTTTCTCTTGCACCGTTACTTTGACCATCGTGTCGCCCTGGCGAATGGCGTCGACTACATCTTGTCCTTCCACTACCTTGCCGAAGACGGTGTGCTTGCCGTCCAGGTGCGGTTGGGGCGAGTGGGTGATGAAGAACTGGCTGCCGTTGGTGTTCGGGCCGGCGTTCGCCATAGAAATAACGCCGGTCTCGTGTCGCAAGGGGTTGCCGGCAAATTCGTCCTGGAAGCGGTAGCCTGGGCCGCCGCGACCCGTGCCCGTGGGGTCTCCGCCCTGGATCATAAAGTTGGCGATGACGCGGTGGAACTTGACGCCGTCGTAGAATCCCTGTTGCGCCAGAAAGACGAAGTTGTTGACGGTCTTGGGCGCATGTTCCGGGTAAAGCTCGAGGACGATGCTGCCGCGCTCGGTCTCGATCGTGGCGGAATACGTCTTGTCGGTATCGATCTGCATCGCCGGGGGCGAACTCCATTGCTTGGAAGCCATAATTTTAGGTCCTTTTCTACGTGCGCTTTTCTAGTTGTGCTTGCAGACGGCAAATTCGCCGCCGTTTGTGCTAGTAGCATACCCGCTTTTGGCGCGCAATCCCGTACCCCTGCACACAAAGCGCGTCAGGCGTCAGGCGCGCTTTGGCGCAACAGGATTTCGGTCATTGCTCCTCCTAGCCCGCAGAAAGCGCCGGCAAAAGCGGCGAACTGCCAATTCAAGGCAAAGACATAGAGGGCAAGGAGCGGGATGCTGAGCATGCCGCCGATAAAAGCGTGCACTGCGCCGCGTTGGCGAACGTATAGAGCGGACAGCACGCCGGCGATGAACGGGGCGACTAGCGTGGCGATGATCTCGTAGTCGAGGCTAACCTGCAGCCGGCGTACGACAATGTCGGCGCCTGTCGTCAAAAGGAGATTGGCAGCCAGGGCGAACAAGACGCCGGTCACTCGAATAGGCGCTTTGGTTCGCCGCTGTTGAGGCGTATGCTTCACACGAAAGCCCTCCATGCCGCCAACGCCGGCCTAGCCGGACGCCAAACCCAGTTCGCTGTAGGCTCGCTCAAGCAGGGGGACTAGTATGTCCCAGTCGTAACGTTCAGCGACGAAGCGCCGGGCGTTCTCCGTAAGGCGCTGCGATAGGACCCCTGCCCGTAGCCGCTGATCGTTGAGCAATTCGAGAACTGCTTCCGCAAAGGCGACCGGCGTATCCGCCATGAGGAGTTCTTTGCCGTGTTTTACGTCGATGCCTTCTACGCCCAAAGAGGTGCTGACAATAGGCTTGCAGGCCGCCATCGCTTCCAGCGCCTTTAGACGAGTCCCGCCGCCGACGCGCATCGGAATTACGAAGACGGCGGCAGCGGAGAGATAGGGCTCGATCTCCGGCACATTCCCGGTGATGTCGACGGCCGGATTTCCGCGCAGTACGTCCAAGCGCGGGTGCGGGTTCTGGCCGACAATCTGGAAGCGAACCGCAGGCGCTTTTGATTGTATCACGGGCAACGCCTCCTGGGCGAACCACAGGGCGGCGTCGACGTTGGGCCGGTAGTCCATTTTGCCCAAAAAGAGGAGGGTGTTGGGGTCGGGTTCGCTGTGACAGAGCGGCGCATAGGCGGCGGCGTTAATGCCGTTCGGCACGACCACAATGCGCGAGCGAATGCCGATGCGGGCGAGCGCCTGCGCATCCGGTTCGCTCACAGCGACGGTCAGGCGGGCGGCATTGGCGATGCGCCGTTCGTAACGCCGCAGCTTCTGCCACTGGACGAGGCTATAGGCGGCGCCGATCCAGCGGGAGGGCGTGCGCAGGTCGCTGAGCGCGTTGCGCTTTTGCAGCAGGTATTCGCAGTTGTGATCGTCGAAGACCAGGGCGGGGCGGTTGCCCTCTGTACGGCGTCCCACGAGGCGCAGCCCATAGGGAGCCATTTCAATGCCTTCGACCTGGACGAGATCGTAGGCTTTCGCGGCGGTCTGGTCTACCCGCGCGTTCATGGCGGGGCTGGCGAGCCGGCGGGCCATATCGGGAAGGGGGGAGAAGAGCGTATCCGCGGCGCGGCGGGCGAGCGAACGCTGCGGCTGGCGGGCTGTTGCGATATGGCGGCAGAGCCTATGCAGCGGATTGGACGGTTCCAGCGATTCGCCGGGGGCGAGAAAGGTCAGCAGGTCGACCTCGTGGCGCTGCGCCAGGCGTTGGATGAGATTGAAGTTGCGAATGGTGGCCCCCTGGCGCGGCGGGTAGGGCAACTGGGGCGTCAAGAAAAGGATGTTCATGTTCGGCGCAGGCCTGCAGGCCTGCGAGCTAGAACCGGCTGGTCGGGGGGCTGGCGGCAGGCGTGCCGGTTGCGGTTACGGGCGCCGGGTCTTCGATCACGCGGCGGTAGACTTCCAGCGTCCTTTCGGCGGCTTGTTCCCAGCTAAAGCAGCGGGCGCGTTGGAGGCCCTTTTCACGCAACTCGGCATGGAGTTGGTCGTCGGTCAGTAGGCGGTGCATCGCTATAGCGAGCTCTTCCCAGTTTTCGGGGTTGACCATGAGGGCGGCGTCGCCGACGACTTCGGGCAGGCTGCTGACGTTGCTGACGATGGTGGGCGTGCCGCAGGCCATCGCTTCGAGGGGCGGCAAGCCGAAGCCTTCGTAGTGAGCGGGATGAACGTGGCAGCGTGCGCCGACGTAGAGTTTGTGGAGGTCGCCGTCGTTGACGCGGCCCAAGGTGAATACGTTGCGCTCGAGCTTCAGCTTGCGGATTAGGTCCAGGATATCTTCGTATAGCCAGCCGCGCCCGCCGGCGATGGCAAGCCCCACCTCGTCCATGTTGTATTTGTCCAGCAAGTGGCGGAAGGCGTGCAGCAGTCCATCTACGTTTTTGCGCGGTTCGATCGTGCCGACAAACAGAATGAAGGTGTTGGGCAGGCCATAGCGCTGGCAGATCTCGCGGCGGGTCGGCTCGACAGGCAGCGGTCCGAAGCTGTCGTCGGCGGCTTCATAGATAACGCTGACCTTGTTCTTGGGGACGCCTAACTGCGCGACCAGGTCCTTCTTGGTGCTTTCGCTGGGGACGATGATGTGGCTGGCGCGACGCACGCCGCGGTCGATTTGCCCGTAATAGGCGGCGCTGTCTTTTGTGAGGAAGTGCGGCCAGTGCAGGAAGGCCAGATCGTGCACGGTGATAACCGTGGGCAGCGAGGCGCGCAGCGGGGGAATAAAGTCCGTGCTGTGCAGCAGGTCAAGCGGGAAGCGCATGAGTTCCAAGGGCAACATGAACTGCTCCAGTCTCGTATGGACTGGCGCGAAGAGCGTCGCCCGCCGGAAATTGGGCATGCTGATAAGCGGCTCAGTATGCCTGCGGTGCTGGAAGACGATAAAATCGTCTTCACGGTTGATTTTGGAAATCGCCCGCATCAAATGCCGCGTGTAACGGCTGATTCCCGCCGGCTGGTGATAGACCAATCGTGCATCGATGCCAATTTGCATAACTTTATGTTGTGAAGCCACTCACTTGCGCATGCTAGGAAATCACGTAACAATGCCACGAAAAACGCCAAAAACAGCGAGAGCGCGCATGGGCCGGTCACGGCATCATCATGCCCAGAAAGCCGAACGGACCACGGTGCGCCGGCAGCGCTGCCCAGGCGCCGCGGCAACGCGGCAAATAACACATCTCGCAGCAACCAAAAACGACCTCTGACCGGTTGCTCCGAGGAACTTGAGCATTGTAGCAGCGGGTTCTAATTTCGGTCAAACCGGGCCGGGCACTTGGTCGAGGAGCGACAAGCCGTTTGCTGTCCGCCTGCGACGCGGCATCTATGCTGTGTCTATACGAGGTCGTCCGCAAACAGCCGGACTGTGCTATAATACAGCCTCACAGAGCCTGTGGAGACTCTTGATAGCCAAGGTGGATACCCATGGAACTTGCACAAATCGCCCAGATGGTGAATTGGTTGGACGAGGAACACCGCCGCGACCGGGCGGAGATCGCTCGCCTTCAGCAACGGATCGAGGCGCAGTCGTCCGATATTGTGGAGCAAGCCCGCCGAATTCAGGAATTGGAAGGTCGTCTGGCAGGCACGCAGGCGCATTTGACCAAGTTCGGGCAGATCGAACACGCGATTCAGAATACCAAGTCGGAACTTACCGGCGTCGTCGAGCGAATCGAAGAAAGTCGCGTGCAGGGTCAGCGCGAGATCGAGCGCGCGCGCTTGGCTGACCGCGAGATGCTGAGCCGTGAAATCAGCGAGGTGCGCAAGGAACTGCCGCGCATCACGCGGCTGGAAGAATCGATCGACGTCCGCTCCGTGGAGGACAATCGCCTCTCTGAGCTGATCATGGGCATTCGCAACCAGATCGGCGCGCTGGCGAAGGAGATTGAAGAGCGGACGCGCCAGATTCCGTTTCTGGCCGAACAGCGCACGAGCGATACGAAACGCATTGCGCAACTGCAACAGGAGACGGTCGAGCTGTTCAAGCGTGTGGAGGCGGCTTCGTCGCGCTTGCCGGTCTTCGAGGAGAACATCCGCAAGCAGGCGGGCGAGATCGAGAAACTGCCTGGGCAGATCGAGACGCTGCGCGAGCAACAAGAAGCGTTTATGGAGAAAATCCGCGCCACGCTGGTTGACCGCGAGCAAGTGATCACGCGCTGGCAGGAAACCATCGAGGACCAGAAGACGCTGGTCAACCAGTCTTATGAACGGATCCAGGCGTTCGGTCAGCAGGTGGAAGTGGCGCGGCGCGCCGTACAGGAAATGCAGGAGTTTAAGGACCTGATCCTGCGCGAACAGAGCCAAGTGCAGGAGTTGCAGCGCTTGGCCGAAGAGCGCATCCGGCGTGAGATGGACGAGTTCCGCGAGGACTTCGAGAAGAAACGGCGCAAGTCGGAACTGCGCCAAGAGCATCTGTGGTCGGAACAGGACAAGTACAACCGCGAGGTGATCGAGCGCTTCCCGCCGATTATCCACGACCTCAAGATCTACGAGGCGTTGGTCCAACAACTGTGGAAGCTGCAAGAAACCTACGGCAATTACTTCCTGATGACGGCGCAGTCGTGGCTGGAAGGGATGCAATCGGCGGTCAAGGCGCGCGACGAGCGCGTGCGCGCGATGGAAGAGGAATGGCAGCGGCAGCGCCGCAACGCCGAGCTATATGCCAGCCAGGTGAGCCAGCGACGGACCACAGGCATCATCACGGGCGAGTCTGCCGAGCAGAAAAACGGCAACAGCCGCGGTTAGCGCAGGCCACTGTCCATGCGCATCGTAGGCACAGCCGGCCATGTGGATCATGGCAAGTCAACGCTCGTCCAGGCGCTGACAGGCATCGACCCGGATAGGCTGAAAGAAGAGAAGGCTCGAGGCATGACCATCGACCTCGGGTTTGCGTGGTTTGACCTGCCGCTCCCCGGCGGCGCGGTCGAGTCCATCGGCGTCGTAGACGTTCCGGGGCACATCGACTTTATCAAGAACATGTTGGCCGGCGTCGGCGGGATCGACGCTGCGCTTTTGGTGATCGCAGCCGACGAAGGCGTGATGCCTCAGACGCGCGAACACCTGGCGATCTTGGACTTGCTGGCCGTACCGTCGGCGTTGGTTGCGATGACCAAGGTTGACCTGGTAGATGACCCTGAATGGCTCGACCTGGTTGAATTAGACATCGGCGAACTGCTGCAAGAGACGCGTTTTGCCGCTTCGCCCGTGGTGCGGGTCAGCCCCATGACCGGCGCGGGCATCGAACCATTGCGCAGCACGCTGGCCGGCCTATTGACGGACCTGACGCCGCGTCGAGACCGGGCGCGTCCGCGCCTGCCCATCGACCGCATCTTCAGCTTGAGCGGGTTCGGCACAATTGTTACCGGCACGCTAAGCGACGGATCTTTTGCCGTGGGCGAAGCCGTCGAGATACTGCCAGGTAAGCGCGGCGCGCGTATTCGCGGCTTACAAACGCACAAGCAGAAGGTCGAGGCGGGCCGCCCAGGCAGCCGGCTGGCGATGAACCTGACCGGCGTTGGCGTCGAGGACCTGCGCCGCGGGGACGTGGTGGTCAAGCCCAACTCGATCGAGGCTGCGCAGCTCATCGACGTGTCGGTGCGCCTGCTGCCCGACATGGTAAAGCCTCTGCGGCATAACGCACGCGTGGACTTTTTCGCCGGGGCGGCGGAGAAACCTGCCGTCGTGCGGCTATTGGGGGCGGAGGAGTTGAAGGGCGGCGAGTCGGGCTGGCTGCAACTGCGTCTGGCGGAACCCGTCGTCGTGGCGGCTGGGGATCGCTTCATCTTGCGCCAGCCGTCGCCTAGTGAAACGTTGGGCGGGGGCGTCGTACTCAATCCGCACCCGCGGCGGCGCTGGCGTCGCTTTGACGATCGGGTGATCGAACGCCTCAAGACGCTTGCTCGCGGGGCGCCGGACGAAGTGATACTCGATGCGTTGGGCAGCCGGCCTTTCCAGACGGCGGCGGAATTGGCCGGGAACAGCGGGTTGGACGTTGGGGCGGCGAGCGAGACGCTGGCGGAATTGTTGGAGGCCGGCGCAATCGTGATGGCGGCGATGTCGCCGGAGCCGCGGTACATGACTCTGGCGCAGCGCGAGCAGGTTATGGAAAGTTTCGCCCAAGCCCTTCGCGGCTATCACGCCGAGCATCCGCTGCGCAGGGCCATGCCGCGCGGCGAGTTGCGCAGCCGGCTGCAAGAGTCATTGGGGCAGGCTGTCGAGGTGCGGCTGTTCAACGCGTTGACGGAGATGGCAGCAACGGCCGGCATCGTGAAGGCGGACGAGAGCGGCGTTTGGCTGCCCGGGCACGCAGTGCGCCTCACGCCCGAGCAACAACGACGGATGGAGCAAACGCTGCAAGCCCTGGCTGACGCCGGCTATGCGCCGCCTAACGCTCAGGATGTTATGCAAATGTTGGGCGGGGATGAGCCGCTGATGGAAATGTTGGTCGAGCAAGGCCGCCTCGTTCCGCTCGGCGGCGGCGTCATCTATCGCAGCGAAGAGTTTGAGGCGATGATCGCGGGGATGCGCGCCTACATCGCCGAGCATGGATCGATAACATTGGCCGAAGCGCGGGACCACTTTGGCGTGAGCCGCCGGTATGTGCAGGCTGTGCTCGAAGAGGCCGACGCCCGGCGCATCACGCGGCGCGAAGGCGATACGCGCGTGCTGCGCTAGGTCAGCAAGCAGCGCCTTTCTAAACGTAGAAATCCCCAGATGTGTCAAAGGTTCCATCAATGAGCGACGGATCGACGCGTCCACCCCTGCAACAAGACAAAGACTACAGACTTGTGGAAACGACTTCTGATCGGGAAGCGACCGCCCATTCGCATAGGCCGATCATTGCGTTCAGTGTGCTGGCTCCGCTGCTGATCGCCGCGGCCGTATGGGGATTCGGCGCGAACGGCTGGACATGGCCTTGGATGTGGCCTTGGACGCAGCCGGAAGGGCCGCTGACCGCCTCTGGCACGCTCGAAGCCGATGAGATACTGGTCGGATTCGAAGTGCCTGGCCGGATCGTCGAACTAGCTCAAGAGGGGCAGACCGTCTTGGCGGATGAGACGGTGGCGAGATTGGACGATGCGCTGATCCAAATCCAGATCATGCAGGCGAATCTGGCCGCGCGCCAGCAGCTTGAGGTCCAGGCGGAACGCTATGCGCTGCACTCACCGATTTCGGGCGTGGTGACGCGCGTCGCCATGCACATCGGAGAGGTGGTGACGCCGGGGCAGACGGTCTTGGCCGTGGCCGACTTGACTACGCTGCAATTGACGGCGTATGTTTTGGAGCGCGATCTCGGCGGTGTCCAGGTGGGCCAGCAGGTGACCGTCACAGCGGACCCGTTTCCGGGACGGGCCTTCCGCGGCGTAGTCACCTCGACCAATCCCCGCGCCGAGTTCACCCCGCGCAATGTACAGACACAAGCCGACCGGCTGAATTTGGTTTTTGGCGTGAAGATCCGCGTCGACAACCCCGATATGGCGCTCAAGCCGGGCATGCCGGCCGACGTGTTCTTTACGCCCGCGCCCTAAGGGAGGCGCACGATGCTGTCGCGAATTCTGGCGATGATGCGCAAGGAGTTCATCCAAATTCGCCGCGACCGGCGCACGCTGGCGATGGTGTTGGTGCAGCCGGTGATGCTGCTGCTCCTGTTCGGCTATGGGATCAACACCGTCGTCGACCACCTGGATATGATCGTGTTCGATGAGTCCGGCGATTTCGACAGCCGCACGCTGATTGCCGCCTTCGAGAACAGCGGCTATTTCGATGTGGCGGCCCATGCCCTGTCGCGGGCGGAGTTGGCAGACGCCATTGACGCCGGCAGGGCGAAGGTGGCGCTACATATCCCGCCGGACTTCGGCGATCAGGTGCTGCGCGGCCAAATGGGGGAAGTGCAGTTGGTGGTCGACGGCTCGGACCCAAATGTGGCGTCGACGGCGTCTTTTGCGGCGGCGGCCGTGGCGCAGTCCCAAGCGGCGCGGCTGACGTCGGCCATGATGGCACGGCGCGGCGTGAGCGGCGCGGCCGGCGGGATCGATCTGCGGCCGGTGGTGCTGTATAACCCGAGCATGAAGAGCGTCAATTTTATGGTCCCCAGCATCATCGCCCTGATCCTCACCTTTCAGACGCTGCTACTGACCGCGTTCGCCGTTGTGCGCGAGCGCGAGCAAGGAACGCTGGAACAGATCATCGTCACGCCGATCCGGACGTGGGAATTCATGCTCGGCAAGATTCTTCCCTATACCGTGACGGCTTCGGCCGCCGCCGCGATATCGGTGATCGCCGCGCGGGTGATCTTCGGCGTGGAGGTCGCCGGCAGCGTGCTGTTGCTTTCTCTCCTCTCGGTGCTGTTTCTGATGGGTTCGCTCGGCATGGGGCTGTTCGTCTCGACGCTTTCGCAGACGGCGGGCCAGGCGACGCAGATGGCGATGTTCATCATCATGCCCTCCATCCTGTTGTCAGGCTTCATGTATCCGCGCGACAGCATGCCCTTTATCATTCAACAACTCGGCCTGCTCGTACCTATGACCTACTATCTGGAGATTCTGCGCGGCATCATATTAAAGGGCGTCGGGTTCCAGATGCTTTGGCCGTCCGTTTTTCCACTGGCGTTGTTCAGCTTTGTCGTCTTTGGCCTGAGCGCTTGGCGCTTCCAGAAGCGGATCACGTGATGCCCCAGCCTATCGTGATCGACGTGCACAATTTGACCAGGCGCTTCGGCGACCTGGTCGCGGTCAACGATGTGACTTTCTCCGTCAGCGAGGGCGAAATCTTCGCTTTCCTGGGGCCGAACGGTTCGGGCAAGAGCACCACGATCCGCATGTTGTGCGGCATCCTGGCGCCGACGTCGGGCGGCGGGAGTGTGCTGGGGTACGACATCGCGCGACAGAGCGAGCGTATCAAGCAAGGCATCGGCTATATGAGCCAGCGCTTTGCGCTCTATGAGGACCTGACCGTGCGCGAGAACCTGGAGTTCTACGCCAGCGTGTACAACGTGCCGGGGAGCATCCGCAAGACACGGTTGGCCGAATTGATCGCCATGGCCGGGCTGACGGGGCGGGAGCGCCAATTGGCCGGTCAGCTATCCGGCGGGTGGAAGCAGCGCTTGGCCCTGGGCTGCGCCATCGTGCACAACCCCCAGTTGCTTTTCCTGGACGAGCCGACGGCCGGCGTCGATCCGGTCTCGCGCCAGGAGTTTTGGACGATGATCTACGAACTGGCGCGCGAAGGCAGGACGATCTTCGTCACGACGCATTACTTAGACGAGGCGGAGCACGCCAATCGGATCGGCATGATCCACGACGGCATTTTGCGCGCATTGGCGTCGCCCGCCGAACTCAAGCATTCGTTGCAAGGCCAATTGTTCAAGGTCGTCTGCGCCAAGCCGTTCGACGCAGTGGCCGTCTTAGACGGCACGCCCGGCATCTATTACGTCGCTTTGCAAGGCAACGATGTACATGCGCTTGTCGATATAGCGCGTCTATCGGCTGAGGAGATCGCCGAGCGACTTGCGCAAAGCAGGATCGCTGTGACAGAGGTGCGATCCGTCGAGCCGACGCTGGAGGACGTTTTCATCAACCTGATCGGCCGGCCGGCAGACGGCGAAGGTCGTGCTGCGTAGAGGGAGCGTCTAGGCGTAACCCTTTGGGCTAGGCGTTTTGGCGATGGCTGGCGCAAACAAACGAAGGCCGGAGACGGACAAACGTTTCGTCTCCGGCCTTTTTGTTTTAAGGAATTACTCAGGCCTCGTTACTGGCCCGCCTCCACGGTTTCGCCCGCCGCTTCCCAGGCGCCGTAACCGGCAGGGAAGGAGCGCGCGCCTGACAGGCCCATTGTCTGCAGCGCGGCCATGGAGATGGCGGCGCGGTGACCGGTGGCGCAATAGGTCACGACCGGCTGGTCAGTCGGGATCTGGTCGAGGTTGTCGGCCAGGGTGCGCATGGGGATGTTGACCGCGCCGGGGATGTGGCCCGCGTCGTATTCGTTCTCCTCGCGCACGTCGATCACGAAGGCGCCGGCGTCCATTGCCGCAGTGAACTTGTCGACCTCGCCGACGGAGAGATAGCCCTCAGGTATGTTGTTGAGGAACTCGGCCACGGCGGCGAGCATCTCCGGATCGACTTCCGGCGCATCAAAACTGCCGGGTTCGGTCGCTTCCGTGCTAACCTCTTCCTCGGCTGCGGTCCAGCCCTTCCAGCCGGGCGGGAACGACTTCACGTTGGTGTAGCCCAACATGCCCAGGGCGGCCAAGGAGACGCCGGCGCGGTGGCCGGAGGAGCAGTAGAGGAAGACAGGCTGATCGGCGGAAACCTGGTCCAGATTGTCGGCCAGGGAGCGCATGGGAATATTGACCGCGCCGGGGATGTGCCCTTCGGCGTATTCGTTCTCCTCGCGCACGTCGATCAGGTAGATGTCGGTGTTTTCGAGTGCGTCCTTGAAGGCGTCGATCTGGCCGACGGCGTAGTAGCCTTCGGGAATGGCGGAGAGGAATTCGCCGACGCCTGCCGCGACGTCGAAGTCGGACTCGACTGCGGCTTCAACCTCGGCCGGGACATCGCCGCTAGCTTCGTTGGCTGCTTCCCAGGCGCCATAGCCGGGAGCAAAGACGCGCACGCCTTCTATGCCGAGAATGTGCAGCGCTGCGGCGGAGAGCCCGGCGCGGAAGCCCGTGGCGCAGTAGGCGATAGTCTGCTGATCAGCCGGGACTTCGCCGGCACGGGCGGCAAGCTCGCGGATCGGGATGTTAAGCGCGCCGGGGATGGCGCCTTCAGCGACCTCGTTCGGCTCGCGCACGTCGACCAGAGCGGCGCCGGCGTCTAGGGCGGCTTCCAGCTTCTCGACATCGCTCACGTTGTAGAAGCCCTCAGGCAGGTTGGCGAGGAAACCGTCGACCGCGGCCAAAACCTGGGCGTCGAGCTCGGGGACGTCATAGGTTTCACCGCTGACGGGATCGGTCTCGACAGGCTCCTCGGCCTCGCTCCAGCCCTTCCAGCCGGGGGCAAAAGCGCGCACATTGCTGTAGCCTAGCGTGCGCAGTGCAGTGGTGGCGTAGCCCGCGCGCAGGCCGGAGGCGCAGTAGACCAGCACCGGCTTGTCGGTCGGGATCAAGTCAAGGCTCTGGGCGACGGTGCGGATGGGGATGTTGATGGCGCCGGGGATGTGCCCTTCGGCGTAGTCGCTTTCCTCGCGCACGTCGATCACAACCGCCTCGCCGGTATCGAGAATCTCCTTGAGCGCGTCGATCTGGCCGACGTTCATGTATCCTTCAGGGATCGCCGTCAGGTAGTCGTTAACGGCGTTGAAGACAGCCTCGTCAACGGCGGGCGCTGCGGCCTCCTCTTCGGAGGACGGTTCGGCCGGCTCTTCGGCAGGCGCAGCTTCCTCGGCGGGGGCTTCGGTCGGCTCCGGCTCCGGCGTCGGCGGGACAGGGGTGTCCGTAGCGGCAGCCAAGGGGGCTGCGGCGGGCGGCTCAGGGGTCGGTTCGGCGTTGCGCCGGCCACAGCCGGAGAGGATCAGGATCATCACCAGCAGGGCGCTGAACAGGACTCGGTAACGTAGTGTCATTGAGTAGTTTCCTCCGATATAAGTCATGGTTCGGTGTACGGGCCGGCTGCGCCGGCTGTCTTGAGGGACGAGTCTATAGAGTCGATCCCGGCGATAGGCTCAGGAACGCATCTCCCCGGTCAGGTTGTCCACCCATTTCGGGTGTTCGATTTTGGCGTCTTCCGCGGAGACATAGCCGGTTGTCATAGCGGAGAGCGCCTTGTACACGAAGGTGAAGTAGAGGTGGCCGACCAGCAGCACGGTCAGGGCGAGCATGGACAGGTCATGGATGACGGCGGCCCAAGCCAGGCCCGATGGGCCGAGCGCGCCTTTGGCGAACCACAGCGCTAGGCCGGAGCCGACGACGGTCGCCGAGAAGATGACGACGCCGGCGTGGTGGAGCTTTTGGCCTGCGTTGAGCCGCCCTTGCGGCGGCATGTCGACGGCGCGGCCAAAGAAGTAGCGCGGCACTTTCTTCAGCCAGGCGATGTCGTCTTTGTCATAGCTAAAGGACTCGACGAGAAGTTCCTTGGCGCCATGCCGGTCTACGATCAGGTAGACGATAGGGACCAGGATAAAGAGGACCGCGCCTACCCGGTGGATCAAGCGGGACATGCCGCCGGCCGCGTATTGGGATAGGGGCGGCCAGAACAGCATCATGCCGGTGATCAGCAGGATCAGGAAGGACGAGGCGAGCAGGGCGTGCACGACGCGCTGGCCGGCGCGATAGCGCAAGAGCTTCTGTTCTTCGGCGGTTCGTTTGCTCATCGGGCTATTCCTTTACCTTCGCTTCGGAATCGGACGGCTGTTGCTGCGCTTCCGCCTTGTGCAGTTCGGCCAGTTCGGCCACATGGTTGCGGCGGGCGATGACGGCGGCGACGGCCGTTACGGCGACGCTCAGCCCGGTCAGGCCAATGCTGGCGGGCTGCACGACCTTCTGCCACAGATTGAGGGTAGCCGGGTTGCTCGGATTGGCGGGCAGGTCGAGCTTTTCGGGATCGTCGGGCAGAACCATGATGACGCCCAGGCCGCCGGCTTCGGTTTCACCGTATACCCTGGCATTGGGGTAGTGCGCTTTTAGTTGTTCAGCGCGCTGTTTGGCCTCGGCCAGGATTACGTCGCGCTCGCCGTACATGAGGGCGTGGCTGGGGCAAGTCTTGACGCACCACGGCTCGCCGCCGGCCTTGACGACGGTTGCGCAGGCGTCGCACTTGCTGGAGCGACCCTCGACCATGCGCGGCACGTCGTAGGGGCAGGCGTCGACGCAGTATTGGCAGCCGCTGCACGCCGACCGATTGAGGCGGGTCATCCCGTCCTCTTTGTAGAGCGCTCCGGTAGGGCAAACCGCAACGCAGGCGGCATCGGCGCAGTGATAGCAGCGATGGTTGCTGATCCAGCCGCGCAAGTCGGGGAATGCGCCTGTAACGCGGTCTTCGATGCGGATGTACTGCGTGCCGAACGGCAGTTCGTTGCCGGTTTTGCAGGCGGCTACACAGGCTTGGCAGCCGATGCAGCGCCCTAGGTCCAGCAGAAAAGCATAGGTAGTCAACTTGCGCCTCCTAGGCAAGGCATGATGGCGGGAGCATCATGCCGGACGAATACCAACCGGCTTGGTCGAGGTGATCGCTCCCCGACCGGCACGGCCGGAAAGGTTCGGTCAGGCCTGGTCTGCGACCAAGCGCACGAAGTTCACGCGCATGCCTGCGCCGCCGCTGATCGGGTCGAGCGCATAGCGCGACATCAGGTGATTGTCGTTGGCGCCAACGCCATGAACGCGTGACAAGTTCGGGGCGTTGTGACCGAAGCCGTGGACCATGAAAACCGCATCGGGTCGGATGCGCTGGGTGGCTTTAACCTTGATGGGGCCGCTGCGCACGCCTTCTTGGTTTTCGAGCCAAACGCTGTCGCCATCTTTTAGGCCCTGGGCGGCGGCGGCTTCCTCGTTGACCCAGACTTGGTTCTCGCTGAACAACTCGTTGAGCAGCGGCGTGTTCTGGGTCTTGGCAAAGGTGTGGACGGGATGGCGGCCATAGAGCAGGCGGAAGAAGCCCTGCGGCGGCTCCTCGACCGGTTCGTAAACCGGCATGGGGTCGTGCCCGGCGAGGAGCAACTCGTCTGAGAAAAGCTCGATTTTGCCTGACGGGGTGGCAAAGGGCGACTTGCCGCCGAAGTCTTCCAGGTAGGGCTTGCCTTTCTGGACGATGACGCCGTTTTCTTCACGCAGTTTGTCGAGGCTGG
Source organism: uncultured Caldilineaceae bacterium (assembly GCA_964649875.1). GTDB lineage: Bacteria > Chloroflexota > Anaerolineae > Caldilineales > Caldilineaceae > JASGTU01. The sequence goes on along the minus strand of CAZYSJ010000001.1, from coordinate 43,185 downwards.
AGCCGATGGACATCAGCCGTTCGTTGAGATATTCCTCGGCGGTTTCCCACTTGAAGTACTTGTCCAGCCCCATGCGCAGCCCAAGTTCGCGCACCATCCACCAGGCGGGTTTGGTGTCGTACAGGGGCTCGACGGCCGGCTCGCGCATCGTGATGTAAGGCGTTTTGTGCGCCACGGTCCATAGCTCGTCATGCCGTTCGAGGAAGGTCGCTTCGGGCATAACGATGTCTGCCCAAGCGACATGCTCCTGGGGCAGCACATCGACGACGAGAACGAAGTCGAGTTGCTTGAGCGCCTCTATGGTGCGCTGCGGGTTGGGAATGGAGTTGAGCAGATTGACGCCATAGACAATGAGCGCCTTGATCGGGTAGGGCTCGCCGCTGATCATTGGTTCGATCAACTCCTGCATGGCGGTGGCGCCGCGCAGGAACTTGGTGCGTGCGCCGTCGGCGCGCGCCTTGCCGGTCGGGCCGAGAGGCAGTTCGTCGCTTTCTTCGCCCGCTTCGGCGGAACAGCCGCCGGAACTGCCGAGGACGGCAAAGGGCGGATGCGGGTAGGCCTCGATGTAGGGCGCTTTGCTGAAGTAGACGCCGCCCTCGCGGCCGTAGGCGCCGAGCAGCGCATTGACGATGAAGACGGCGCGCATGCGCTGGGTGTCGTTGCCGTACCAGGTGACATGGCGGCCGGGGATGATAGCCGATCGCGGCAGGCTGTTCGACATGGCGTAGGCCGTGGTGCGGATCAGATCGGCGGGCAGATCGGTGATCTCCGCAGCCCATTCCGGCGTGAAGGTTTCGACGTGGGCGGCAAGCTGCTCCAGGCCGACTGCCCACTCAGCGATGTACTCCCGGTCGTAGCGCTCTTCGGTGATGAGGACGTTGATCCAGGCCAGAAGCAGGGCCGTATCTGTGCCGGGCTTGATAGGCAGCCAGTAATCGGCTTTGGCGGCTACGGTCGAGAAACGCGGGTCCACGACGATGACCGAGGCGCCGCGGGCGCGGGCATTGGCGAAGTCCTGCATGAGTGTATTGCGTGCGTCTTCGCCGATGTGGCTGCCGATCAGCGTGATGCACTCGATGCCTTCCCAATCGATAGGTTCGTGGCCGCCGACGGCTGAGCCATAGGTGAACTTGGCGGCTTCCTCACGCGGGCTGGTACAGAGCGAGGAGGACGGCTTGGCTGCGTTGGGCGTGCCGAAAGCTTGGGCGAAGTAGTCGGTGAACCAGAAATCGCCGGAGGTGTGGCCGAAAACGGCGACCGCTTCCGGCCCGTATTGCTCGGCAATGGCGCTGAGCTTGGCGGCGGCCTGGTCGAGCGCTTCGTTCCAGGTTACCTCCTGGAACTTGCCCTCGCCGCGTTCGCCGGTGCGGATCATGGGGGCTTGCAGGCGATCGGGGTCATACATAAAGGAAACGGCGCCTTGCCCGCGCGCGCAGAGCATGCCGCGGCTCTTGGGGTCGGCGGGGTTGCCGTCCATCTTGTAGACGCGGCCGCCGACGCTCTGCACGACTACGCCGCAGCGCCAGGGGCACATGTCACAGTAGTTGTAGGTGGTTTCTATCGCGCCGCTATAGAACCAGGCCGTGGGGACGCCGACCTTCTCTAGGCCGGCGGCGATTGTTGAGCGGAAGGCCTTGCCCGCCAAGGCGAGACCGCCGGCGCCGCTCAACGCGGTCTTCAGAAAACTTCGGCGGGTGATCTGCAACTTGACTCTAGCCATTGCTAATTCCTTGTGGATACGATGAGAGGAGCTTTTCTTCGCGTTCCATGGCGCGATGCATGATGCAAAGAACGGTGGAAAGCCATTCCTGATCCATATATTCTTTGGGGATGCCGTTACATGCGCCGGCGTCCCAGACTAATTGCCGATATTGCCGCAAAGACTCTGGGAGCAAGACCACCACGCGCAGCTTTGGGTTTTCGGCGAGCAACTGACGCACGAGGTCCGGGGTATCGGCTTCGGCGATCTCCCAGTCGAGAAAGACGATATCGTCTAGCTTGCGTTGGACACGATAGATCAACTCGTCGCGCGAAAACACCTCGGTAGACGAGACATCCAACGGGGTGAGGCACAGCGCTGAGTGGAGGATGGCGTGCATCAACTGGAGCGATCCGGGCTCTGGCGCAGCAAACAATAGTCTTACCTTCAAGGCGGCCTCCCATCCACTTTCCGGCTGTGCGTCCGTGCGGGGCGCGCAGATACGTTAGGGAGGATAGCAGCCGCGCTGAGGGCGCGCTATCGGGAAAAGTTTGACAATGTGAGAGGAAAAATCCCCACAA
>CAZYSJ010000001.1:0-40805 GCA_964649875.1 uncultured Caldilineaceae bacterium | reverse complement strand
TACTGGGTAAGCAAGCCGCGGTTTAAGGCGTACTTCACCAGGTCAACGCGTGTATTGAGGTTGAGTTTCTCCATGATGCGCGTGCGATACGTTTCGACCGTCTTGGGGCTGAGAGCAAGTTCCTCGGCCACTTCGCGCGCCGTGTGGCCGAGCGCAAGCAGCTTGAGCACTTCGCGCTCGCGTTCGCTGAGCGTGTCGTAGAGGTCCTGTGTGGGGCCGGCCTGGAGCTGGCCGAGGTAATCTTCGAGCAGCAGCCGCGTGGCGGAAGGATAGAGAAAGGCGCCGCCTTTGGCGACGGTGCGGATGGCGTCCATCAACTCGGTGTCGACGGTCGATTTAAGCACATAACCAGCCGCGCCGGCCTTGAGCACCGGAAAGAGGTAACGCTCTTGGGCGTGGACGGTGAGGATGAGGACCTGACTGCCGGGAAGCTCGGCGCGGATGCGACGCGTGGCCTCCAGCCCGTCCATTTCCGGCATGGAGATGTCCATGACAACGACGTCGGGGCGGAGTCGCTTGGCTTGTTCGATGGCTTCCAGTCCATTGCCGGCCTCGCCTACGATCTCGATGTCGGGCTCGTGTTCGATGAGCGCGGCAAGGCCGATGCGCACCACCATGTGATCGTCTACAAGCAGGACGCGGATGGCGGTCATGGTTCTCCTCCGTGCCAGGATGGCGGCAGGGGCGCGCTGGCACGGATGGAGGCGCCTTCGCCTGCGCAGGATTCGACGGCAAGCTCGCCGCCGATGATGCCGAGCCGTTCGCGCATGCCCATCAGGCCGAGGCTCTGCCGGTTTTGCTCGCGCACCGCGTCCGGATCGAAGCCGCAGCCGTCGTCGCGCACATGAAGATGGACGTGCCGGTCGTCGGTCCACAGGCGTACGGAGACTTGCGAAGCGTTGGCGTGGCGTGCGATGTTGCTGAGCGCCTCTTGGCCGACACGATAGAGGACAAGCTCCGTCTCGGCGGGCAGACGGCGGCTCAGATCGCTGATGGCAATTGAGGCGCGCACGCCGCCTTTGCGGTTGAATTCGTCGACGCGCCATTCGAGGGCGGGACCCAAGCCGAGATCGTCGAGAATGGTCGGGCGCAAATCGAGCGCGACGCGACGCACGTCTTCGAGCGCGCCGGCGGTCAGCTCGCGCAGCTCGGCGACGCGCTGCTGCGCCTCTTCCGGCTGTTTGGCCCGCTCCAAAAGGCGCAAATGGACGATCAGGGAGGTAAGCGCTTGGGCGGCCTCGTCGTGAAGCTCGCGCGCCAGGCGGCGACGCTCTTCTTCCTGCGCCTGGAGGATGCGCCGCGATAGCTGCTGCATCTGGTTGGCGTTGTCTTCCAACTGAGTGAGCATGCGGTTGAAGGTGTCGGCCAGCCGGTCGAAGCGCTCGTCGGAGACTGCGCCCGGGTCGACGTAGACGTCGGTCTTGCCGGCGCGCACGTCGTTGACCGCATCCTGCAGACGGTCGAGGGGGGCTAGCGCCGTCTTGAGCACCCAGTTGTTGACAATGATGCTGAGCAGGATGCCAGCTACGGCAAAAAAGCCGATGAGCAGGTAGGGCACGTTATCGGGCCGGCTAAGCACATACCAGACGGTGATGACGGTTCCGCCAATCGCGCCCGCCGCGACGATGGCGGAATTCGCCAGCAGGATTTTGTGGATGAGCGGAATGCGCAGGAGGCGCGTTCGCCATCCTGCCGCCCGGCGTGAAAGCGGCGCGCGGTCCGGCGCCTGGGCGTCGATCGTCATCAGCTTGGTTCACTTCCGCGTCGTCTGGTCATGCGCAGCCGATTGTAGCGTCCTTCATCGGCAACGTCAAAGCGGAAGCGGCGCCGGGCGCGTTTACGCATGCTAGCGCCAGAAGCGAGCGATCAAGTTGAGAAGCAGCGACAGCAAGACGCTCACCACGAGCATTGTGCCGAGCGGGATGTAGACGGAAACGCCGCCCCGCTGCCAGCGGATGTCGCCGGGCAGGTTGCCGAGCCAGGGCACGCGCCCCGCCAATACCAGGATCAGACCGACGAGAAAGACCCCGCCGCCCAGCAGCATAAGCAAGCGACCGATGTCCGGCATACGTCCTCCGTTAGGCGTGGCGTGCAAGTCGTTGTCGCAGCGCCTCTAACGGCTGTGCGCCGACGATCTGATCTATGACCGCGCCGTTCTTAAAGATGAGCAGCGTGGGTATGCTCATGATGTTGTAGCGTCCGGCGACTGCCGGGTTTTCGTCTACGTTGAGTTTGCCCACGACGGCGCGACCGGCAAACTCCCGCGCTAACTGCTCGACCGACGGAGCGACCATGCGGCATGGCCCGCACCACGGCGCCCACATATCCACGAGCACCGGCAGGCTGCCGGATACGACCTGCGCGAAGTTGGCGTCGGTGAGCGTCACCGGCGCTGCATGTCCTCCGGCGGAGCCGGAGCCGGCCGGCTGCCGGCCGTTAGCGCGAGCGGATGCTCCAGTCGAATCCGAACGGGCAGGACGAGGCGCGCCGTCGACGATGTGCGCCAGCCAGGCGCGGGCGGCTGCGGGATCGTTGGCCTGGGTGCGTTCCAGCGTCTGCCCGTTGCGAAGGTAGACGACGGCGGGAGCCTGGGCTACGCCGAAGCGGCGCAGCAGGTCCGGCTCGTCGCGTGCGTCGATCTTGGCGATCAGCGCTTTGCCGGCATAGTGCGCAGCGAGGCGATCTAGTTCGGCTTCGAGGCTGGAGGAAAGCGGTCGCGCCTGCTCCCAAAAGACGAGGGCGGTCGGAACGCCGGCGTTGATCACGCGGTCGATGCTGTGCCGGTTGGTATGTATGACGGTGTTAATAGGCATATCTGTCTCCCTCTTTTCGCTCACGCGCAGTCGCGCCGGTCGCATTCGGGCTATGCGCCTTTCAACTGATGATCGCACACCAATATCAGAAGCGTATGAGATGAGTGTTAGCGCTTCATTGGCGCGTGTGCGCAACCGCCCGCTTTTGGGGGAGGTTCGCCGCTACGGTACAATCAGGATTCTGAGCGCTATGAGTGAGAACCGTGTGACCCGCCCGCCAAACATACTCGACCGCAACCTCGTTCGCTTGGGGCTAATTATTCTGCTCTTGGCGGCGTATGCGCTGCGGCTGCACGAGCTGACGCGGCAGGACATTTGGTGGGACGAGGCGCGCAATATTGACGTGGCGCTGCGACCCTTTGGGCAGGTGGCGACCGCGCCGGAACTGGATATCCACCCGCCGGTGTATTTCTGGCTGCTGCACGGCTGGCTGCGGCTGATGGGCATTGCGCACGGCATGGAGCCGGCGTTGATCGCGTTCGCCGCGCGTTTTATGAGCGTGTGCGCCGGCGTCGTTGGGATTGGCCTGCTGTATGCCCTTGCCGCAGGCGCGTCGAACCGCAAGGCCGGCATGCTCGCAGCGGCTGTGGGCGCGCTGTCGCCCTTTTGGCTGGCGGAGAGCCAAGAAGCGCGCATGTATACGCTTGGCTTTGCTCTGCTGGCGGGTGCGGGGCTGGCGCTGTACCGCGTCATCGGGGCGGATTCTCGCCGCGAATCGGATATTAGAACGGCGCTGCACCGCAGGCGGTCCGTCCTGGCTGCGTTTGCGGTTCTGTCTGCGCTGGCGCTGCTGACTCACTACAATGCCGTGTTCATCGCCGCGGCGTGGTTCCTGTGGTGGGGGGCGCTTGCGTTGACGCGTCGCGGACGGGCAAGGCGCGTCGAACTGGGCGTCGCCGTGGCGGCGGGTTTGGCGATCGTCATGCTCGTATTGCCTGTGATGCCCATCGCCCTGCGCCAGATACCCGGATACGCCAATCCAAATCTAGTCGTGCCCACTGTGACTGAGTATTTGCGGCAAAACTGGCAGGCGTATCTCGGCGGCTACGCTTTCCGTGCGGAGTTGCTGGGCGGCTACGGTGCGGCGTGGCTGTGGAGCGCGGCGGGACTGGCGAGCGCCGGCCTTGTTCTATCCATGATGGACGGCCGGTCTGAGACACGAGGACCGGAAGGGCTGCGCCTTTCGCTGCTTGTCTTTTGGGCCGCCGGCGGGCTGGTTCTATACTACATTGCAGTATTGGACCGGGGCGCGTTCAACGTGCGCTACAGCAGTTTTATCACGCCCGCGCTCTATGCGTTGTTGGGCGCGGGGCTGGCAGGTTGGGGGCGGCGGGTGAGCGCTGCGCCGGTCTTTGCCGCAGCCCTGCTCCTTAGCGGGTTCGCGCCCGCGATTCAGGCTGATCTGTACGATGAGGGCTTTGCCCGCGAGGACATCACGGGCGTGACCGGCTGGCTGCGCGAGCATGCCGGGCCGAACGACGTGATTTTCGTGGACCAGAAATATCCGTTCGGCTTCTACTATGAGCGCTATGCCATCGACGCCGGTGAGCAGCCTGTAGGTGATGAGCCGGCGCCGGCGCGCTATCTATTCGTAGATATCAACATGGTTGATGAGCGCCTGACGGAATGGGCCGGCGCGGCGGAAAACGTGTTCTGGGTGCGCTGGTATGAGAGCGATACCGACCCGCGGCGGGCCGTGTCGTTTCTATTGGACATGGCCGGTGAACGCGCAGGCGAGGAATGGTTTCGCGGCTACTCGATTGACGTGTGGCGGCTCGATCCGCCCACGGCTTTCGAATTGGCCCCAAACATGGTCGGGATGCGCCACGCCTGGCCGCCGGCCGTGGAAACGGTAGAGGCGTCTCTGCCTGTCGGAGAAGTCGCGGCAGGCGGCAAAGCGCCGGTTGTGATCCGCTGGCGGCGGACGCCGGGCGGCCATGTGGAACGAGGCCTGAAAGCGCGGGTTGCCGTCTACGATGCCAATGGCGCGCGGGTCGCGCAGAGCGACCAGCGCTTGCTCAACGACCGGCACTTGATGCCGGCCGAGTGGAGCGAGGGTGACCAGCCGTTGAACGTCTATCTACTGGAGCTGCCCGCGGACATGCCCCCCGGAGTCGCAGAGATTCGGGCGCTGGTGTATGATGCCGATACGCTCGAACCGCTGACCCTGGTCGACGCGGCGGGCAATCCCGCTGGACAAGAAGCGCTGCTGGGGTCAATTGGCGTGATCGAGAAAGAATGACAGGACGATAGCTCAATGCCGACGCAACTGCCGTTGTTGCCTTATCTGGAGGCGGAGACCTCTCAACGACCGGCGGATTTCATACCGGTGTATACGCCGTGGTTGGGCGACCGCGAGGCCGAGTACGTGTTGGAAGCGGTGCAGAGCGGCTGGATCAGCAGCCTGGGCAAGTACGTAGTCCAGTTCGAGGAGGAGTTCGCTCGCTTCTGCGGGGCTAAGTACGGCGTGGCGACGAGCAACGGGACTACGGCGCTGCACCTGGCGCTGCATGCGCTAGGCCTCGGCCCCGGCGACGAGGTCATTGTGCCGTCCCTGTCGTTTGTAGCCTCGGCCAACGCGGTGGCCTATACGGGGGCTAAGCCGGTTTTTGCCGACGTGGACATGGAGACGTGGACGCTGCTGCCGGAGGAAGCGGAGCGGCTGCTCTCCCCGCGGACGAAGGCCGTGATGCCGGTTCATCTCTACGGCCACCCGGCCCCGATGGACGAAATTCGCGCCATTGCCGCGGCGCACGATCTATGGATCGTGGAGGACGCAGCCGAGGCGCATGGCGCGTGCGCCGGCGATCGCCGGACGGGAAACTTGGGCCATGTGGGAGCGTTCAGTTTCTTCGCCAACAAGATCATTACGACGGGCGAAGGCGGCATGTTGACGACGAACGACGGCGAATTGGCCGCTCGCCTGCGCATGTTGCGCGACCACGCCATGCCGCCGGAGAGGCGCTATTGGCACGACGAGATCGGCTTCAATTACCGCATGACTAACTTGCAGGCTGCGGTCGGCGTGGCGCAGATGGGGCGTATCGACGAATTCATCGCGCGCAAGCGGCGCATCGCCGAGTTGTACGCCGAGGGGCTGGCGGGCTTGCCCGGCATCACCTTGCCGGTGGAGCGGCCCGGCTATACCAACGTGTTTTGGATGTACTCCGTCTTGATCGATGCGCCCTTCCCGCTGACGCGCGACGAGGTGATCCCGGCGCTGCGGCAGCGAGGCATCGACAGCCGGCCTTTCTTCCACCCGCTGGACACCTTGCCGCCCTATTTGAGCGAAACGCCGCGGCCGCAGGCGCTAGCTCTGAGCCGCACGGGCCTGAATCTGCCCAGTTCGCCGCGCCTCAGCGATGAGCAGGTTGGCCGCATTTGCCAGGCGTTCCGAGACCTCGCAGGGTAACGCGCCGATGCCATCCGCTTCTGTTCGCCCCGCTGCGCCTGACGTGTCAGTCGTTCTGCCGACTTACAACGAGCGCGACAACATTTGTGATCTGATCGACGCTGTGCGGATGCACTTGACGCCGGCGGAGTGGCGCTATGAGATCGTGGTGGCGGACGACGACAGCCCGGACGGCACAGCCGGCGCCGTGCGCGAGCGCTATGGGCTGGACGGCTCGCTTGACGCCGCCGTCGAACTGGACGACCAAGGTAAGGGCGCGCTGCGTCTGATCGTGCGCCAGGCGAATAAGGGGCTGGCCTTCGCCATTCGCGACGGCATTGAGCACTCCGCCGGACACACGCTGGTGGTGATGGACACGGACTTCAACCATGACCCGGCTATGATCCCGCAGATGGTGGACTTGTTGCGCTATTATGACCTGGTGATCGGCAGCCGCTTCGTGATGCGCGGGGGCATGGAAGACGCGGTTCGTTACCGGTTGAGCCTGCTCTACAATATCTTCATCCGTTTCATTTTTCAGACGCAGGTGCAAGACAACCTGAGCGGCTTCTTCGCGCTGCGCCGCGAGCGCTTCGAGGAGCTCGCGCCCATCGCCGACCGCATCTTTTATGGCTACGGCGACTATTTCATCCGGCTGCTGCTGGTGGCATGGCGGCATGATTGGCGCATTCTGGAGGTTCCCGTGTTCTACATCCTGCGCAGACACGGGGACAGCAAGACGGGCTTTTGGCGCATTTTCACTGAGTATACTGCCGCCGTGATTCGACTGCGCCTGCGCGGCATCTAGCGGCTCAAACACGATGTCGGCGATCGCGCCTTCAGTGAAGGACCGCTTTGCCGCCTGTCGGAAAGCGATGTACAGACCTTGGCGCAGCGACCGCCAAGCACGATGATGGAGAATATGACCCAGAGACGCTATGGCGTGATCTTGCTGGTCGCGCTGCTCTTCTCGATCTACACGTTCACCAACTCCGGCCGGTTCCATGTGGTCGATGAGGTGAGCCTATTCGCCGTGACCGAATCGATCGCGCTGCGGGGCGCGGTGGATACGAATGCCATTGCGTGGACGCAGTGGGTGAACAGTCCCGGCGAGGTGTTGGGCGCGTTCGGCCCTGAGGGGGACGTGTACAGCAAGAAGGGGCCGGCGCCGGCGTTTTTGGCGACGCCGCTCTATCTGCTGCTGCGCGGCTTCGCTCACCTCGACATTTCGCTCGGGCTGTTGCAAGGGACGCTGCTGTGGAACGGGCTGCTGACCGCGCTGACCGCGGCGCTGGTGTGGCTGGCTGCAGCCCGGCTGGGTTATTCAGACCGCGTCGGCGCACTGTTGGGCCTGCTTTTCGGCGTGGCGACGATCGCCTGGCCGTATGCGAACCAGTTCTTCGGGGAGCCGCTGAGTGCGTTGGGGCTGTTTTTGCTGTTTTACGGGCTGCTCTCGTGGCGGGTGACGCGTCAACTGAGATGGCCGCCGGTTGCAGGCCTCGGTGCAGGGCTGGCAGTCGCCACGGTGACGGCCAACGCGCTGATGGTTGCGATCATCGTTGCATATGGCGTGGCGGACGATGTATTGCCTCGGTTCAGGCGGGCCGGGAAAAAGGGCGATGCACCCGACGCGGAAAAAGACGACGGGCGGCAGGCGATGTCACAGCTTCTGGCGGCGGGATTGCTGTTTCTCGTGCCGGCTGCCGCCGCCGGCCTGTTCTTGCTCTGGTACAACTTTCTCCGTTTCGGCAGCCCGTTCGAGACAGGCTACCATTTCGATGCGGGCGAGGGGTTCAATGCGCCTTTCTTCAAGGGGCTGTACGGCCTTCTCCTCAGCCCTTACCGGGGGATGTTCTGGTACACGCCGCTCTTTTTCGTGAGCGTGGCGTCGTTCGTCCCTTTCATACGGCGGCACAAGCATGAGGGCTTATTGATCGCCGCGGTCAGCGTCGTCTTCATTGCGCTCTATAGCAAGTGGTGGATGTGGTGGGGCGGCTTTTCTTGGGGGCCGCGCTTCCTTGTGCCGTTGACGCCGTTCTGGGTGCTGCTCTTGGCGCCGGCGTGCAGCCGTCTTGCCGGCAATATCGCAAGACTGGGCGTCTCCGGCAGGCTGCATTGGGGTGAGGCGCTGCGTGCACCGGGCTTATCCGGTTGGCTGCTCATCGTATTTGCGCTGCTGTCGACCGTCGTGCAACTGGCCGCGGTGGCGGTCAACTACGTGAATTTCGAGGTGCTGCTGCGTTCGATCTACCCGACGGATTGGAGTAATCCGCTCGCATTTGGCCCGCCCGCGCAGCCGTTGACGGACCTGTTGAACAGCCCGGTCGCCGGTCAGTTCAAGCTGATGAATATGGACTTCAGGGCGAACACGGATTTGGCGTGGCTGTGGGCGGACGGCAACATACAGCTTCTGTTGCTGGGTGTGGGCGGCGCTGTGCTGCTGACACTGGCTGCGGCTGCCGCGGCGTGGTGGTTTGATATGGGCGTCACCTCGCGCCCCGTCCCCAGCCGGCCGGTGCGCTGGCTGGTCATCGTACTGCCGGTGTTGTTTGCCGGCGTATGGATCAACGAGGCCAGTCACCACCCTCATTACGGCGATGCGGGATATCGCGCCGTTATCTCGCACATCTGTGAAATCGCCGAGCCCGGCGATGTGATCGTCACGGTGGCGCCCTATGCTTACCAGGTTCCGATGAACTGGCTGGGAGCCGAATGCGACTACGCCCCGCCGATTTTGGGGTATGCGACGGATTCGATGATGCAGCCAGAGGCGCAGCAGGTGATGGCGCGCACGTTGGACGAGTACGATCTGATCTGGTTTGTGACAGGCGGTCTGCCGCCAAACGACCCGGAGAACACGTTGGAGCGCTGGCTGGCGGACAGCGCCTATAAGGCTTTTGACATGTGGTACGGCGACTTCCGTCTGCTGGCGTATGCAACGCCGGCGCGGCTGGAGGATGTCGCTGCACGAGAGATGGGGACGCCCCTGGTCGGCGCTCAGACATCGGAAGTCATGGTCGAATCCGTGCGCGCACCCGAAGCGGTTTCCGCGGGCGAGGCGCTGCCAATCGAGATCGCGTTCCGGCTGGCAGCGCCAAGCGGTTTTGGCCTGCGCTGGTTCGTTCAGCTTCTGACGCTCGAAGGCTTTCCGGTGGCCTTGTTGGATACGGCGCCGGACGACGGATATACGCCGTTCTCTGCTTTGCCCGCAGAGCAAGAGTTGGTCGAACGAGCGGGGCTGCTGTTGCCGCCGGATCTTCCTGCCGGAGAGTACCAGGTGATCGCCGGGATCTATAACCCGGAACTGGAGAACGCAGAACGTCTGCGTGCGCCGGATGGCTCCGACTTCGTGCACATTGGCCGGCTAGTGGTGCAGTAGGTCGCCGTGGCTACCCGCAAGGATACGAAGGCAAGCGCTGCGGGAGGAAGCATTCCGCCGGCGCGTTTTCTGCGCCGGTTGCGGCTAGGCGACAAGGCGCGGGCAGTCCTGGGCCTGGCGCTGTTGGCCGCCCTCTTTTATTCGCCCATCCTGTTGGGCCTGCGCACTTTCCCCGACGGAGACTTCACACACCATTTCCTGCCCTTTTCGCTGTATCAGCGGCAAGCGCTTGCCAACTGGCAGGCGCCGCTGTGGAATCCCTACACTTATTCCGGTCACCCGTTTTGGGCCGATATTCAGGCGGCCGCACTCTATCCCCTCGCCAATGCAATCTTGTTGCTGACCCTGCCTTTGGACAACGCCGCCGCGCGGCTTTATCTGCTCCAGTTGGAGGCCGTGATCCATGTCGCGGCCGCGGGCTTCTTCGTCTTTCTGCTGGCGCGCGAGCTGACGGGGCTTTTCTGGGGCGGGCTGTTGGCCGGCGTCTGCTTCATGCTGTCGGGCTACCTGACAGGCTACCCGCCGCTGCAACTGGCGGTTCTGCGCACGGCGATCTGGCTGCCGCTGCTCATGTGGCTGCTGCTTCGCGCCTGGAACGAGCCGCAACGGATGCGCTACTGGGCGGGCGCAGGGGCGACGTTTGCCGTTTCTTTCCTCGGCGGCCACGCCCAGACCTGGCTATATGTCGCCTACGCCGCGGCCGGGTGGATTGTGGCGCTGGCTGCGGGGAGCCTAGCCGGGCGGAAGGCATGGCCGCGCATCGCCGGATTGGCGGCGTTCGCCGTGATTGCCGCCGGCTTGGCGGCTGCGCAAGTGCTGCCCAGCGTAGAGTTCGCCCGGCTGAGCGTGCGCGCCAACGTGGACTATGCCTATGTGAGCGGCGGCTTCGCCTTGCGGGACGCGTGGAATTTGCTCTTGCCGGGCGTGCTCACGCAGTTTTCGCCTCTGTACATCGGCGCAACGGGCTTCGGGCTGGCGATGCTGGGCGCAACCCCCTTCTTCAGAGGCGCGCCGGCTAGTCCAAGCGCGGGGGCGATGCGTTATGGCCGCGTCTATTTTGTTCTCCTGGCGCTGATCGGCCTGCTAACCGGCTTCGGCGGCAATGCGTTTCTGTACCCCTTGCTCTACCGCATTGCGCCTGGTTGGGATCTGTTCCGCGGGCAGGAGCGCGCCGCTTTTCTGGCGGCATTCGGGTTGAGCGTGTTGGCAGGTTACGGCATGGCGCGGCTGCCCGGTTTGTCGATGCCGGTTCGCAGGCGCTATGCGTTGGCTTACGGCGCGCTGGTCACCGCGGGGGTGTACGCCTTCGGCCTGCTGTGGCAACTGCCGGGGCATACAGCTGTGAGCCACGCCGCCTATTTGTGGATTGCTTTCCTTACCCTAGTCGTGGCGATGGCGTTGGTTGTGAGCATGCGCCTGGACGGTTGGAGCGAACGGAGAACTTGGCTGGTCTGCGGACTGGCGGCGGCGAATCTGTTCGTCGCCAACTTCGCTACGAACCTGGACAGCGGCAGTCCGGCGGCTAAGATCGTGCTAGCGCCGGAAGTGGAAGCGCTGCAGAATGCACTGGCCGAGATGGATAGCGCCGGGGAGAGCGTGCCGGGCCGGGTCTACAACGAGTTTCGCGTCTATGAGGACTACGGCATGCGCAGCGGGATCGAAGATGTCTGGGGCAGCAGCCCGCTGCGCCTGTCGAACTACGCTCGCCTGTTCGACCAGTTCCCGCTGGATCGCATGTGGCGTCTGACCGGGGTGGGGCATGTACTCACCTGGCGGCGCGAGCTTTTCAGCCCTAGCGAGTTGATTGCAGAATTTCCCCAAAGCGCGGACACTACTTATTTGCACCGGTTGCCGCAGCCTAACCCGCGCGCCTGGCTGGCGGCGAACGCGATCGTGGCCGGCGACGATGCGGCCTGGGAGTTGCTGGCCGATCACGGCTTTGACCTGGATGCGAACGTCGTGCTGCCGCCGGAGAGCGGGGCGATTAGCGGCGGAACCGGCCAGGCTACCGGCGAGGCGCAGTTAACCCGGCTCGCGCCGAACCGCCTCGGTGTTGACATAATTGATTCGGGCGGCGGCATTCTGGTCATCAGCGAGAACTGGATGCCCGGCTGGCGCGTGCGCAACGCGCTGTGCGGCGAGGAATATCCATGCGCAGCGGGCGAGGCGTCGCCGATTGGTATTGAGCAACTCACGCCGGTGCGCGCTGATCTGGCTTTTATGGCTGTGGTTGTGCCTGAAGGCGATATACGGTTCGAGTTGTCGTATGAGCCGCGCAGTTTTCGCGTTGGCGTAGCCATCACCGGGGCGACGCTGATCCTGCTGGCGGTTGCCGCGGCGGTGAGCGCGTGGCGGCACAGCCGGGTTGGGCGCGGGTGATGTGATGAGCCGCAGAACGCGCCTTGCGATCCTGTTGATCGTGCTAACCGGATATGGGTTGCGGGTCTGGCGTCTCGACTACCAGGAACTGCGCGGGGATGAGGCGTTCGGCTACTTCTTCGGCCAGTCGTCCTACGCCCAGATTGTAGCGGACACGCTGTCGTTGCACGAGCCGCATCCGGTGGCGAGTTACTTCGTGCAAAAGGCCTGGCTTGGCGCGGCCGGCGACAGCGAGTTCGCGCTGCGCTATGTGAGCGCGTGGTTCTCTGTGGCGGCGATCGCGTTGTTGGCGCGGCTCGGCAAGCGCAGCGGCTTGCCGGACAGTGTGGCGGCGCTGGGTGCGGCTCTGCTGGCGACCAGTCCCTATGCGATCTGGCACGCGCAGGACGCGCGCATGTACAGCATGAGCCTGGCGCTGACGTTGGCAAGCTCGCTGGCGGCGCTAAGTTGGCTGCAGCGCGGCACAGCCGCCCGCGGCGTACTGTATGTGGCCGCCAGCTTGCTGGCGCTGCATACGCACTACTTCGCCGTGTTCGTGCTGCTGGCGCAGAACACGTATGTCGCTGTGCAAGCGGTGGTGCGCGAAGTTGAAGCGGGGAAGCTGGCGCGCTGGCTGGGCTTACAAGTCGCCGTGGCCGCGTTGTATGCGCCGTGGATGTTTGTGGCGCGGCACCTGCTGCTCGGCTATCGCGGCAACGGCGATTCGCCGCAACTGGGCGAGGCGCTGCTGCGTTCCTTCGGCGTCTTTGCCGCGGGCGAGTCGGTTGCGCCGGAGCAACGTACGGCGCTTGTCCTCGTGGGGCTGGCGTTGGCGACGATCGGTCTGGCTGCGCTGACTGACAGACGCGAAACGCGGGGCGCGGCGCTGTGGTTTGGGCTGTATCTGGGCGTTCCCATATTGGCGACGTGGTACGGCGCGACCTCGCGGCCGATTTTCGACGAACGATACCTCGCCGCGGCCGCGCCGCCGTTTTATGCGCTAGCCGCTTCGTCACTGCTGGCGGGCGCACGGTATTCCTCGAAGGCCGGCGCGCGTACGGTGATATGGCTGCGCATTGGCGTAGCGGCGCTGATCGCCCTCTTTGCCGTCGGCGCCGGCGCATCGCTTGTGCGACATTATGCCGATCCCGCCTATAGCAAGACGCGCGGTTGGCGTCAACTGGCCGAGAGGCTGGAGCAGTTGCCCGCGTGCATGCCTGCGGATGAGGTTCGGCTGGTGCAGAACTACCCGGATCCAACGCTTTGGTACTATTACCAAGGGCCGGTCGAGCACCTTGTTCTGCCGCCTGTGGCGCAGGGCGGCGACGAGGCGCGCTCGCACGTCGTCGCCCTGGCAGAAGAAGGCGTGCGCTGGGTTGTCCTCGTGGAACAGCTGTCGGCGAATTGGGATGCGGACGGTTTGGCGCAGGCTGCGTTGGCGGAGCAATATGCGCCGGCGATGGAGACGGACGTTGCCGGCTGGCCGGTGCGGCTGTACGTGCGTTCTCCGCAGGCGCTGCGTCCGAAGCCCGTGGTCTTCGCCAATGGCGCGGTCCTGTCGGCGTACGCGGCTGAGCCGGCCCGCGCCGCCTCAGCGGGGGCGCTGGTTGTCCACCTGCAATGGGATGTCACGCAAATGGCGGATGCCCCGGCAGCCCTCAAGGTGTTTGTGCAACTCCTCGACGAGCAAGGGCGGCTGGCGGCGCAGCAGGACCAACCTCTGCAATGGAAGCGCACGGACGGCGCCGCCGTCGCCAGCTATGGTATACTGCTGCCAGAGGGGCTGTCGCCGGGGGAGTACACGCTGATTGCGGGCCTCTATCGTCCTGATGAAGACGGCGCGCCGCGCGTGCCCTTGCGCGCAGACGAGCAGCAGGATTATGCCGTGCTGCAAACGGTGATTGTTGTCCTTGCGGGCAGTTGCGAAGCGGATTCGGCGGCGGTTGGTTGACCATGTTGAATATAGCTTACCGGGGCGTACAGCGCCTGGCTTTCTCATCCGATCCCGCGGTACGCGTGGCCGCGCTGACGGCTGTCAGTGCAGCAGGCGCGCTTCTGATCGCTCTCTTCATCGGCGTGGCAGGCCCGCTGATTGCGCTTGCCTTTGCGGTCGCGTTGGTGGGCGGCGCGTTGATCATCCTCGACACGCACTGGGGATTTGTGGCGTTGGCCGGCGTGGTGTTCGTGTTGCCTTTTGCCAGCCTGCCCTTCAGCATCGGGTTCAAGCCGACCTTCTTGGATGTGGCGCTTGGAGCGCTGTTCTTTGTCTGGATCGTGAAACTGGCGATCGGGCAAGAACGGCAATTCATTGCATCCCCGTTGGGCGCGCCGATCAGTTTGTTCATTCTGATGGCGATCTTCAGCTTCGTCTATGGCATGACGCACAGCAGCGCCAACAGCTTCTTTATCCGCCGCTTTGCAGAGATTCTGTTGGGAATTTGTCTGTTCTTCGTGGCGGTGAACAGCGTGCGCACAGAGGATGAGATGGCATGGGTGTTGCGCTGGCTGATGCTGGCGGCATGGGCAAGCGCATCTATTGCCGTGATTTTCTATGTGATTCCGGAAGCGTGGACTGTGGCGATCCTCGACCGGCTGGCGCGGTTCGACTATCCGGGCGGCTATGGCGCGCTGCGCTGGATCGAGGATGATCCGGAAGGCACGATGCGCGCCATCGGCACGGCAGTGGACCCTAACGTGCTGGGCGGGATGATGATCCTAGCCGGCGGGCTGATGGCCCCGCAGCTCTTTACGGACGCGCGCCTCTTTCCGCGTTGGCTGACGGCGCTTATGTTTGTGACGGCGGCGCTTGCGCTGTACCTGACTTACAGCCGGTCGGCGCTGATGGGGTTGGCGGCGGCAGTGGGATTGCTTGCCGTCTTGAAATATCGGGGGTTGCTGCCTCTGGGGGCGATTGGCGCGCTGCTACTGTTGCTCCTTCCGCAGACGCAGGCCTATGTGGCGCGACTGCTCGCAGGGCTGGCAGGTCAGGACTTAGCGACGCAGATGCGTTTCGGCGAGTACAAGGACGCGCTGACATTGATCGGCCGTTACCCGATATTCGGCGTTGGTTTCACCGGCGTGCCGGACATTGACCTTTACCTGGGCGTGAGCATGTTGTATCTGATCCTGGCGGAGAATATGGGCGTTGTCGGTCTGCTGCTCTTTCTCGCGTCGATGGCGGGCTTCTTCTTTCTTGTCCTACGGGCTTGGCGCAGAGGCTTTAGCGCCCGCATGGAAGCGATGGCATTGGGGTTGGCGGGCGCAGTCTTGGGGGCCCTTACAAGCGGAATCTTTGATCATTACTGGTTCAATATCACCTATCCGCATATGACCGTGCTTCTCTGGCTGTTTCTGGGGCTGGGCGTCGCTGCCGTTGAGATTCGGGAGACGGCGGGTCGCGAGCCGGAATAGCGGGCGGGCATTCGAGACAGGATAAACGCAATGAGCGAACGACAAAGCATCGAGGTGAATGAGCATGGCACGATCCGGCTGGACGTGCAGCCGGAACCGCCCGCGGCGGTGCGGGGCGGCCAGTTGACACGCGGGCGGCGACCCGAATGGCTGCGCGTCAAGGCGGCGGACAGCCCGCGTTACCGTGAGTTAGCCGGCCTGTTTCGCGGCAAAAGGTTGCACACCGTGTGCGAGGAGGCGATGTGCCCGAACATTGGCGAATGCTGGGGACGCGGCACCGCAACGTTCCTGTTAATGGGCGACACCTGCACGCGCAGCTGCGGCTTTTGCAAGATCAAAACCGGCCGGCCTAACCCGCTAGACCCGGACGAGCCGCGGCATGTGGGCGAGAGCGTACAGGCGATGGGGCTGCACCATGCCGTGTTGACGAGCGTCAACCGTGACGAACAGCCCGACGGCGGCGCTTGGGTCTTCGCCGAGAGCATCCGCTGGATCCGTCGGCTGCAGCCCGGCTGCACGGTCGAGGTGTTGATCCCCGATTTCAAGGGCGACTGGGATGCGCTGCAGACGGTGATGGAGGCGCGCCCGGAGATTCTGAACCACAATACGGAGACCGTGCCGCGTCTGTATCGCACCGTGCGGCCGCAGGCGAAATACTTGCGCAGCCTGGAGCTTTTACAGCGCGCCAAAGCGATGGACCCGGAAGCGTTGACCAAGACCGGCATCATGGTCGGGCTGGGCGAGACGATGGAGGAAGTGTTGCAGGTGATGGATGACATGCGCGCCCACGATGTGGAAATCCTGACGGTGGGGCAATATCTGCAGCCGAGCCGCTTCCACCTGCCCATTGTCCGTTATTGGACGCCGGACGAGTTCGCTGAGTTGCAGGCACAGGGCGAAGCGCGCGGCTTCCGCTGGGTGGAGAGCGGGCCGCTGGTGCGCAGCAGTTATCACGCCGACGGGCAGGCGCACCTCATCCCGCGCAGAACGGAAGCGCTGCCCGCCTGAGCGCAGGCGCGCTGCTACGGCTGGTGTAAATGGGTTGGGAGCAGTCCTCTTTAGCCGGTACCGAACTGACGGTCGCCTGCATCGCCGAGACCAGGCCAGATGAAGCCGGGTGGGAAGGGGTCGCGCTCGTCGGTTAGGCGTTCGTCGACGGCGGCGACGTGGATGTCGACGTCCGGGTGTTCCGCCTGCAGAGCGCCGATGCCCTCCGGCGCGGCGATCAGCCCGACGAACTTGATGCGCGTCACGCCCCAGCGTTTGAGGACGTCGACGGCGGCGATGGCCGATCCGCCGGTGGCAAGCATGGGATCGAGGATCAGACAAAGCTCGACCGTAGGCGAAACGGGCAGCTTGTTATAGTACTCGACTGGGCGCAGCGTTCGCTCGTCGCGATAGAGCCCTAGGTGCCAGACTTCCGCCTGCGGGAGCAAGCTCCAGGCGCCTTCGACCATGCCGAGACCAGCGCGCAGGATGGGGACGAGCCCCACCGTCTCCGCCATGACGTCGCCGTAGGTCTGAGTCAGGGGCGTTTTGACGACTTCGCGCGCCAACGGCAGGTCGTGCGTCGCTTCGTAGACGAGCATTGTCGAGAGCTCGCTGATCAGTTCGCGGAACTTCTTCGGTTCTGTCGACTTACGGCGCAGCAAGGTCAGCTTATGCTTAGCCAGGGGATGTTCTGACGGGTATACGTTACCGTTTGTCACAGGCGCCGCCTCGGTTGTGAGGGGGAGAACGCCCGCCGAAAACGGCGGGCGATGCGGGGCTACACGTCTACCATTCTATCTGGCGCGCCGCAGGGCGATTGCGCCGGGCAAGGCGTTCGACCTCTGTCTGGCACGTAACGCAAAGCGTCGAGTCGGGTTTGACCTCTAATCGACCTGCTTCGATCGGTTTGCCGCAACGTTCACAGATTCCATATTCGCCCTTGGCAATGGAACGAAGGGCGGAATCTACGTCTTGCAGTTTGCGTTCGAGGACGGCGATAAGGGCTGCATTTTTCTCGCGCTCGAAAATCTCTGCGTCGCCTTCGTCCGGCTCCACATCGACTTCCGCCTGCATAAATTCACGCAGATGGCTCAGTTCTTCGAGCACTTGCTCGCGTTCTTGGAGCAATCGTTTCTTCTCATCTGCGATCAAATTCTCTCTGGACATCTGTGCCTCCTTGCACGGCATCCGACTATGGCGTGCAGCAAAATCGGGGGCCTAATCCTCGGCCCTAACCTGCTTAACGGTCGGTTTGAGTGGGGTTTCCCCAACGGAACCGAAAGAGAATGACAAGGTTATATCAGCTTTTGGCCGAAAGTGCAAACTAGCGCCGCTACGGCTTGTGCCCTCGATTGCCTGCCGCAAAAGAACTCTGCTATAATAATCGAGATAGAACAAACGTGCAAGTTTAGCGAAAGGTTCCCGCGTCGCCGTCATGACAGACGAACGATCACTCACAGGCAAGAATGTGCGAGGGGATGGAGCCGGCGAGCGGCCAATCTCCGGCGCGCAGCAGGCGGGCGACGGCCCGATCGACCACGCGCTGCGCCCGCGCTCGTTGGAGGAGATGATCGGCCAAGACCGGCTGCGTGAGAAGATCCAGGTGCTGGTCGATGCGGCGCGGCAGCGCGGGGATGCGCTGGACCATGTGCTGCTCTACGGCCCGCCCGGCCTGGGCAAGACGACGCTCTGTCACATCCTCGCTAACGAGATGGGCGCCAATCTGAAGGTGACCGCAGGGCCCGCCATCGAAAAGGCCGGCGACCTAGCCGCGATCCTGACCAATATGCGGCAAGGGGATATCCTCTTCATCGACGAGATCCATCGTCTGGGGCGCGCGATTGAAGAGATCCTCTATCCGGCGATGGAGGACTTTTCGCTCAACATTGTGGTCGGCAGCGGGCCGGCGGCGCGCAATATCCAGCTTAAGCTGCCGAAGTTCACGGTGGTCGGGGCGACGACGCGGTTGGCGCTGTTGACCTCGCCGCTGCGGGCGCGCTTCGGGGTGGTTGAGCGCTTCGATTTTTACGACCAGGACGCGATTCACAGGATCGTACTGCGCGCCGCGGATCTCTTGAACGTTGCCATTGCCGACGAGGGCGCGTCGGAGATCGCCCGACGGGCTAGGGGGACGCCGCGCGTGGCGTTGCGGCTTTTACGCCGGTTGCGCGATTACGCCCAGGTGCGCGCCGAGGGTCGAATTGACCACGGCGCCGCGGTCGAGGGGCTGGCGCTACTCGACGTTGACGAGTTGGGGTTGGACGAGCTGGACCGGCGCGTGCTGGACGCCATTGTCATCAAGTTTGGCGGCGGCCCGGTTGGGCTGGACACGCTCGCCGCCAGCATCAGCGAGGAAGGCGACACCATCATGGATGTGGTGGAGCCGTATCTGTTGCAGTTGGGGTTTCTGGACCGGACGCCGCGCGGGCGGGTAGCGACGCCCGCCGCGTATGAACATCTCGGCGTGGCGTACCCGGAACGCCCGGCGCAGTCGGGGTTATTTGACCGCAGCACTTGAGACGGAGATTTGAGACGGAGACGCGCTAAGACTGCTGTTTCTCATTCCCTGTTTGGCCGGATGGCGTGTGAAGCCCGTCGCTCAACGCGGCCAGCCTTTCCGCCAACTCCGCGGGCATATCGGCTACCACTACCTGGCCGCCGGGCAGAATGTAGATTTCCGTCTCGACCGGAAAGCAGGCCTGTTCTTCGCCCGCAGGCGTGTCACTGGTTGATGGAGAGGCGGACGTCGTCATCGCGGTCGTAGTATTCGCTGGTCTTCTCTTCGTGTTCCACATTGCCAAGCTGCTCTAGCAAAGCGCTGATGCTCTCGCACGCGCTCCCCTTAACGCCTTTGATGGCGTATTCCACGCGCCCGTCGGGCAAAATGCGGATTTCGATCTCTTCGCTGGTCATGGTTGGCCTTTCTCGGCTGCGAGGCGGGGAGGTTAGCGCCAACGGCGCACGGTGAGGCGGATCACGTTGTCGCGCCCGACGGACTCGTCCACCAGGTCAAAGCCGGCTTTGGCGGTCTCGGCCAGCACGGAGTGATAGGCGTAACGTTGTTCTACTTGGGCCATGGCAGAGCGGATGCGGCTCATCTGCATTTCGTCGCCGATGACCTCGTAGCTTTCATCGCCCGCCGGACGCAGGGCGAACGTCAGGCGGTTGTGCTCTACCAGAAACGGGACGGTTCCCGAATAGCCGCTCCACCGATGGGTGTAGCGTTCGTTTTCCTTGTAATGGATGCGCAGGTCATCCAGCGCCCGCTTGATCAGTGTGGGGTCGCGCAGTTCTGTCTTGACGCGCACGAACTTCGACATGGCGTAGCTCCTCTCTCACTCGGAAAGCAGCGGGGACCCGGCGTAGGCCCGATCCAAGATGGTGACGGTGTGGAGTACGGGCAACGCCTGGCCTTGGCCGCGAATGTGCTTGCGTATCTGCATGATACACCCGATGTTGCCGGCGGCGATAACCTGCGGATCGACGGCCAAGATGTTGCGCGCCTTGCGGTCGCCTAGCTGCCGGGCAATCTCCGGCTGCTCCAGGTTATAGGTTCCGGCCGAACCGCAGCAGAGGTCGCCTTCGGGAATCTCGACCAAGGTTAGGTTGGGCACGGTCGCCAACAGGCTGCGCGGCTCGGCGGCGATGCGCTGGGCGTGGGCAAGGTGACAGGCGTCGTGATAGGCGACGCGTACTGGACGCAGCAAGGGCGGCGGCGGCTCGATGCCGAGCCGGTGCAGAAAGACGGAGATGTCCATCACCTTGTGGGCGAAGGCTTGGGCGGCATCCTCGTCGGGTTCTCCGGCAAAGAGCAAGGGATACTCGTGCATGCCGGAGCCGCAGCCAGCCGCGTTGGTGATGATGGCGTCGACGTCGTGCGGGAAGGCGCGCAGATTGCGGCGCGCCAGGTCGCGTGCCTGGTCCGCCTCGCCCGTGTGGAGCGAGAGCGAGCCGCAGCAGCCTTGGCCTTGCGGGACGACGACCTCGACGCCGTTGCGCGCCAAGACGCGGGCCGTGGCCCAGTTGACTTCCGGGTCGAGTACATTTTGGACGCAGCCGGTGAGCAGGGCGACGCGCGCGCGGCGTTCACCTTGCGCTTCGATCCGCTCAGGCAGCGGTGCAGATGCGGGCAGACTATCCGGCAACATGTCCATCATGGGCTGCAGCGCCTGCGAGAGCAGCGGCTTGGCGACACGAGCCAGCTTGCCCAGGCGCACCGCGTGGCGAAAGCGGCGCGGATAGGGCAGCGTCGTGCGCACGAGCAGCCGCGCCGCTACTTGCATGACTGGACGGCGACGGGTCTTTTCGGCGCGGGCGCGGAAGTATGTGAGCAGGTCGCCATAGGCCACGCCGGATGGGCAGGCGGTGACGCAGGCCATGCAGCCTAGGCAGCGATCCACGTAGGGCACGACTTCTTCGGTCGTGAGTTCGCCTTCGAGGGCTTCTTTCATCAGGAAAATGCGGCCGCGCGGCGAGTCCGTCTCCTCGCCTAGCGCCTTGTAGGTGGGACAGGCTGCGAGGCATAAGCCGCAATGGACGCAGCTGTCGACAGCTTTGGCCATAGCAAGACCCTGCGGGCCGAGTTCGACTACGGGAATTGCATGCTGCATGGCTTAGTCCGGGAAGAGTGGCGGGAATTTGCTGTGCGGGTCCAGCGCTGCTTTGATGCGCCGCGCGAAGGCGGACGCAGGCGCGCGCCCGATCCAGGGCGAGGTCGTCTGCCCGCGCACGACGACGCCCGCCAAACCAAGCTCGTCCAGCATCGAATCCAGCTTGGCGAGCGCATCGGGCCAGGCGATCCACAGGACGTTGCCGGCGACGGCATAGCGGCGCGTCGCCGGCACAGCGGTTAGGCGAGATTCGAGAGCGGGAATCTGCGCCGGCGTCAAGGGGGCTTTGACCAAGGTTGCGGCGGCGGACGCCCAGGCGAACTCGGCTGCGTCACGCCAGAAGCGGGCTTCGTCGTCTGGTGCGCCGCTTCGGATGTCGCCCGTGGCGAGCATTTGTTGGAGGCGGGCGAGGCGCGATGCCAGCAGCGCTTCCGTTCCGCCGATGCGCAGCGCCAGCGTCCAGCCCTCTCCCGCGCCATCCGTCCCTTCGCCGGGCAGCAGGTCCAGCGCTACGAGGTCTACAGGCTGGGTTGTGAGCGCATATACGGCATCAAGCGCCGGCTGGATACTCTGATAATGGACGAACAGCGAGCGATACGCGGGCGGCGCGGGGAAGACCTTGAAGGAGGCTTCGACGATGACGCCCAGACGGCCCATACTGCCGGTGAGCAGTTTGGGGAAATCGAAGCCTGCGGCGTTTTTGACGACCTTGCCGCCGCCCTGTACAAGTGCGCCTGACCCGTCGACGAAACGAACGCCGAGAATGAAGTCGCGCACGCCGCCATAGCGCAACCGGCCTGAACCGCTGAGGCCGGACGCGACTGTACCGCCGAGCGTAGCGCCCGCCCCGACCAGAACCGGGTCAAAAGGCAAGTGCTGGCCGTTGGCGGCGAGCAGGTCCATCACCTCCGTCACAGGCGTGCCGGCACGCGCCGTGAAGGTGTATTCTTGCGGCTCGTATTCGACGATGCCACTCAGCCCGCTCAGGTCCAGCGGCTGCGCCGGCATATGCGACATAGCGACGGCCAAGGCCGGTTTCGTGCCGCCGCCGCGCACGGCGACGCGGTCGAAGGTGCGCACAACTTCTTGGGCCTGCGCCGCGTGCTCGACAGTGACTGGCGCGAGCGGATCAGGCATGGTTCGCACTCGCTTGGGCGTGCGCCAGACGTTCCGTGTGATCCGCCTCAGCTGGCGCGGGGAACATTTTGCCGCGATTCGACAATTCGAGCGGATCGACGGCGCGGCGCACGGCGGCCATCAGCGCCAGGTCGTTGGGCGAGAACATGGCGGGCATGTGGTGGCGCTTTTCCATGCCGACGCCATGTTCGCCGGTGATGGAGCCGCCCAGTTCGATGCACATGTGGATGATCTCGCCGGCAAGTTGTTCGGCGCGTTCGAGCGCGCCAGGCACGCGGCCGTCGTAGAGGATAAGGGGATGCAGGTTGCCGTCGCCGGCGTGGAAGACGTTGGCGACGCGCGTGCCGTAGGCGGCGCTGAGGGTTTCGATGCGCTCAAGGGCCTCGCCCAGCCGACCGCGCGGCACAACGCCGTCTTGTACGATGTAGTTGGGGCTGAGCCTGCCCACGGCGGAAAAGGCGCCCTTTCGCCCTTTCCAGATGCGGGCGCGCTCGGCGTCGTCCGCGGCGACGCGTATTTCGCCCGCGCCCGAACGCTCGATTACGCGGCGCAGATGGTCGAACTCGGCGTCGACCTCTACGGCTTCGCCTTCCAACTCGACGATGAGGAGGGCGGCAGCCTTGCGGGGATAACCGGCGTTTACGGAAGCCTCGGCGGCTTCGATGGCTAGGCGGTCCATGATTTCCATCGCGCCGGGCAAGAGTCCGGCGGCGACCACATCGCTCACGGCTTGGCCGGCTGCCGCCAGGCTGTCGTACGAAGCGAGGATTGTGCGATAGGCTTCCGGCCTGGGCAGAAGGCGCAGCGTGATCTCAAGGGCGATGCCGAAAAGGCCTTCGCTGCCGACGAAAAAGCCGGCGAGATCGGGGCCGGAAATTTCGAGGCCGGCGCCGCCAAGTTGGACGACTTCGCCGTCAGGCAACACGGCCCTGATGCCCAGGACGTGGTTGGCCGTCATGCCGTATTTGAGGCAGTGGGCCCCGCCGGAGTTGAAGGCGACGTTGCCGCCTATGGTGCAGATGGGCTGACTGGAGGGGTCGGGCGCGTAGTAGAGGCCGTAGGGCGCCGCCGCGCGGCTGACGTCCAAATTGATGACGCCCGGCTCGACGACGGCGATGCGTTGCTGTGGATCGAGCGCAATGATGCGGTTGAGCTGATTGAGCGCAATGACGATGCCGCCCTCAATCGGCAGAGAGCCGCCGGAGAGGCTCGTGCCGCTGCCGCGAGCGACAAACGGAACCCTGTGCGTATGACAGAGGCGGACGGCATCGATCACTTCCTCTTGCGAGACGGCAAGAAATACGGCGCGCGGCCGTGCTCGCAGCGATGTCAGCGCGTCCGATTCATAGGGCGCGATCTGTGGACGCTTTTGCAATAGGCGTTCGGACGGAATGCGTGCCGATAATTCGGATATGAGCGTTTCGAGTGCCATGTCCTGTCGCGTGAATCGTTGGTCTGCGGCTGAGGGGGCCTATTGTAGCGCAGGGCATGGGGGGCGTCAATCGCCGCGCGTGACGGGGACGACTTCCGGCTCGGCGCGCAGCGGCGACACGACGCCGTTGCGTACGAGGTAAGGCCAGAACTCGGCGGCCTCAAGGTCGCCCGCAGAAACGAGGCGAAGGGCGGCAGAAAACTCCTCCAGACCGGTGCGCACGCCGGGGCCGAAGCGCCAGACATGCGCACCGGTCAGGCCGCGATAGAAAGGCGCGGCCTGCGGGTGTTGGCTGAGCCAGGCTTGGCCTTGTGCGGTGAATACCGGCATGTTCTGATCGCCGCCGGTCCACCGCGGCAACACCTCGGCGGCGGCAAGCTGCACGGCCAACTGCGCGGCGAGTGCGCCGTGCGGGCTGTCCTGGCTGACGGCGATGCAGGTGACGAGCGCCACCGACGCTTCGCCTGACGGGCCGGCGGGGAGATCGGTCAGCCCGTAGTCGAGTTGCGGGAAGACGGCGGCAAGGTAGGGCGGCAGCCAACTGCCTTCGATGGTCATCGCGGCCCGGCCCTTGCCGAAGGCCTCGCCTGCCCAGGACGACTCGACGTCGATCGGCTCGACGGCATACCCGGCGGCGAAGAGACCGGCGAAAGCCTCGGCGGCCTGACGCGCCGCTTCGTCCTCAAAGCGCAGCGCGCCGATTCCGACCGGCAAGGGGCCGCCTGCCTGAAGGTAGAACGGCAGCCAGCGCAGAAGGTCGGGCGCGATGACGAGCCCGTAGAGGCCGTTATCTGCATCGGTGGCGGCTTCGGCCGCGGCGATGAGGTCCTGCCACGTCCAATTTTGGTGGGGATGCGCCAGGCCGACTCGGTCGAAGAGGGCCGGGTTATAAGCCAGGGCCAGCGTGTGGACTGTATGCGGGAAGCAGTAGGGATCGCCGCCAAGCGACACGCCATCCAGTACGACGGGCTGGTAGGCCTGCGGATCGAGCCAATTGGGGCTGAGCGGCGCGACGACGCCGGCATCGACCAGTTCGGGCAGCGCAGCGGCGGTTGTCAGGAAGATATCTGGCGGGGAATCGGATGTCAGCGCGGCGGCGAGCGCCGGTTCGTAATCGGCGGCAAGGGTAAGCGTAATCGTTAGGCCGGGGTTGAGTTCGTCGATCGTGCCGACAATCTCTTTGAGGGCGGCATCGTCGGCGGGCGAGGCGGGCCACGCCAACACATCAAGCGCAGGAATGGCGGCTTCCTGCGCTTGAAAACTCCAGATACGGGTCAGGTCGAGGCCGGAAAAAGGGGCTGTACATGCGCTGAGCCACGCGGCCGCAAACGCCAATACAGCCAGCCGCAGCGCCGGTAGTCTGATGGTCAACCCCGTTCAGGCGTGACGGCTAATTGCCGCTCTCCTCGACAAACTTGTCGTATTCCTCGGGTGAGAGCAGATTGGCCAGTTCCGCGTCGAGCGAGTCGGCCGGCTCGATTTTGAAGAACCAAGCTTCGTAGGGCGACTCGTTGACCATCTCGGGCGTAGCTGACAGCTCTTCGTTTACCTCGACTACGACGCCGGACACCGGCGCCACGACATCCTCGGCGGCCTTGACCGACTCGACGACCGCCACTTCTTGGCCCGCCTTGACGTTAGCGCCGACTTTGGGCAACTCGACATAAACGACGTCGCTTAGCATATCTTGGGCAGCGTCGCTGATGCCGACAACGGCGATTTTGCCGTCCATGCGCACCCACTCGTGGGACTTGGCATATTTCACACTCTGGTCGAGTTTGTAGTCAGCCATGAGAGTTCTCCTGCTACGTGAATAACCGGTAATGAACGATGTGAAAGGCGGCTTAGCGGTTGCTTGTCTTACTTATAACGCGGCCGGTAAAAGGGCCGTTTGATTACCTTTGCCTTTTTCGGCTGGCCTCTGACCATGATATCGAATTCGCTGCCGATAGATGCATACGGTGCGGGCACGTAACCCATGCCCAGGAAGCGTTCGAGGGTTGGGGCTTTCATGCCGGAGGTGACATAGCCAATCGGTTCGCCTCCGGCGGTGATGGTGTAGTGCTCGCGCGGGACGGCTCGGTCGACCATTTCGAAGCCCACTAGGCGGCGCGCGCCGCCTTCCAGCTTGACTTTTAGCAGAGCGGTGCGACCGATGAAGTCGTGATCCCAATGAATGGCCCACCCCAGGCGCGCCTCAAGCGGCGTAGTTGCGGCGTCGATCTCGTGGCCGTAGAGCGGCATGCAAGCTTCGAAGCGCAGGCTGTCTCTGGCGGCAAGGCCGCAGGGCAACAGGCCCTGGTCGCGACCGCGGTCCAGCAGCGCGTTCCAGACTGCTACGGCCTGATCGGCGGGCAAGTATAGCTCGAAGCCGTCCTCTCCGGTGTAGCCGGTGCGTCCGATCAACGCCTGCGCTCCATCGACGCCGGTTTCGACTGCACGGCGCGCGGCTAGGCCGGATAAGTCCGCCGCGACGAGAGGCTGGAGGATCGTCTCGGCTAGCGGACCTTGGAGAGCCATCATATATAGATCGTCGGAGATATCGGTCAGAGCGATGTCGAAGCCGTTGCGGTGCGCGGAAAGCCAGGCGAAATCCTTGTCACGGTTGGCTGCGTTGACGACGATGAGCCAGCGTTCGGGCAGGCGGTAGATGAAGATGTCATCTACGACCGTGCCGTCTCCGTAGGTAAGCAGGCTGTAACGAGCATCCATCACGTCCATGCTCGCGATGTCCGCCACTTGGACAAGTTGGAGGAATGCTTCTGCATCCGGGCCGTTAAGCTCGAACTGACCCATGTGATCAATATCGAAGAGGCCGGCGGCCTGGCGCACGGCATGGTGTTCTTGGATGGGGCCGGCAGGGTATTGGACCGGGAGCTCCCAACCGGCGAAGTCGACCATGCGTCCGCCGAGGCTGAGGTGGGTATCGTATAGATTAGTGCGACGCATACGCCCGTCCTGTGAGTTGTCCGGTAGTGGTGTGGGAAGCCGATACTGACGGCTATCCCTGTCATGAGTATAGCAGGGCGGGCGAGCTTGGGCAAACGGTTTCGCGTAAAGCGAATGATCGCGAAGAGAGAAGCCAAAAAGCCTGCCAGGGCGCTGTGCAGCGCCTTGGCAGGTTACGAGCGAAGCGAGGAAGTGGACGGGGGACGCGCCTGCGGCGCGGCTTCTAGCCGGGGACGCGGCGCACGCCGAGCATGGTGATGTCATCCGCCTGGACCGCTCCGTTCATGAAGACGCGCAAGCGCTCCTGGATCGTGTCTAGGAGGTTGGCGGCGGAATCCCAGGGACGGTCGAGCAGATGGATCAGACTTTTCTCGGTGAGGAACGCGCCCGACGGGTCGCGGGCTTCTGTCACGCCGTCCGTGTAGGTGAAGAGCAGGTCGCCCGGTTCGAGAACAGCCTGTTCGATTTTGTAGTCGATGTCGCGGAACATGCCGACAGCCGCCCCGGTGTTGGTCAGGGACCGCTTGACTTGCCCATTGGCGTCGAGGATCAGCGGCGGGTTGTGCCCGGCGTTGATATAGGCCAACTGCCCGCTGACCGGATCCAACATGCCGAAAAAGAGGGTAGCGAACATGTTGTCGTCGGCGTGGTTGTCGACGATGTAGTTGTTGGTAAGCAGCACGGCATTGAGCAGCGACATGGTGCCGGCGGAAGGCAAGGCGCGTGTGCTTTTGGCGCGTCGACGCGTGTCCTCGCCCAGCATGGTCGTCCAGTCGACAGAGTAGTTCTGCTGGGCGAAGGCGCGTGTCAGGCTGCGCACCAGCGCCATAAAGAGCGCCGCCGGCACGCCCTTGTCCACCACATCGGCAATAACGAAACCGATGCGGCGGTTCTGGGTCATCATGAAGGCGTCGTAGAAGTCGCCGGCGACCTCGCGCGCCGGCTGGAAACTGGCGGCGATCTCCCAGCCGTCCAACACGGGAAGCGAGCGGGGCAGGAAACCGGCCTGGATGCGGCGCGCTACATGGATGTCCTGCTCCAACTTGACGAACTCCTTCTGGCGATGCAACAGCGTCTGTGTATTAAGCGCTACCGCCGCCTGTGACATCAGCGACTCGATCACGAGCTGTTGGAACGCGTCAAAAGAGATGATGTCCCCGCTTTCAGCGTCTTGTGCGTTGATTAACTGGAGTACGCCGATGGCGCTGCCGGCTTGGTCTTTGAGCGCGACGGTTAGACATGACTTTGAGCGGTAACCAAGTTCGGCGTCGTGGGCTTTGATTTCGGAGAAGTCATAACCGTCGGCTGCGTAAACGTCCGCCACATTGACCGTGACGCCTTGCTGCGCTACATAGACGGCAATGTTGCTGGCATTGCGCGGATCGGCCAGGTTGAGTGGAGCGTAGGGAATGGGCTTGCCGGTCGTTCCGCCCAGGGCGCGACTGCGCGGCCGGTTGCGGATGGCGACATGGCGCAGGTAATCGTCTTCGATGCGCAGATAGATCGTGCCGCATTCTGCGTTGCAGAGACGCATGGCCTCGACCAGAATTTTTTCGACCAGCACATTGGGATCTTCCTCGGTGGAGAGCGTGACGCCCAGCGGCAGGATCACGTTTTCGAGTTGGTGATGCAGCGTGTTGAGGTCATTCATGTACTTGAGCAAGCGGGCATTGTACTCGGTGATCACGCCGAGCATTGTCTCCCCGCGGCGTTGCATTAGTTCCAGGAATGGCCCCTCATCCAGGCGAAGCAAGACAGTGTCTTCGCTCGCCGTCACCGAGGCTGTGCGCGCTGACTTCTGGAGGATGGCGGTCTCGCCGAAGAACTGGTTTGGGCCTAATTCGCGCATGGAGCGATCGAATTTGCCAAGGCGCACCCCGCCTTCTACGATGATGAACAGATCCCGGCTCGACTCGCCTTCGGTCAAAATGTTCTGTCCTGCGCTTACTGAAATGACTTCGACTAGCGCAGCGATTTCCTCCAGCGCCTCCTGCGGCAGCGTGGAGAAGATGCTCACGTTGCGAAGCGTCGCCACAATCTCGTTTTTCGAAAGTCCCATGTGATCTCCGTCCGTATTCCGGTGATTTCGTATTCCGGTGATTCCGAGCGTCGCGCCGCCTGGGCGACAGGACGTGTCGCTAGGCGCTTGCCGGCGCCCAGACCGCTTTGGCGTTTGCGCGTTGATGAATTCGCCTCAGCAGGGCAGTCTGTAACGCAACGGCATCCGCCGCGTCGTCGCCGACGAGTAGCACGCCAAACTGATGATGCTGCAAGCTGGATGTGATGGTGAGGATGACGCCGCGCCGCAATCCGTCGATTGGGTAGAGCAGGCCATCTAGGGCGGCACGCAACTCGTCGTAGGTTGTAATGCCCCCGCTATCAATCGCCTCCCAACTCAATAAGGCGACGTGATCGAGGTAATCCGGGCCGAAGGCGAACACGGCGAAGTCGTGAACGTGCGTGCCGCCAGTTCGCCGCGCGTTGATCTCCAATAGGCGCGGGCGACCGTCTGCGGCCACTACGGCGTCCAAGTCGAAGTGGCCTGCGTAGCCGCGGCGCTGCAACTGCCGGGCAATCGTCAGGGCGCTATCGACACATTGCCCATACCAGGGGCGCTCACGCAATTCCGCGCTGACGATTATCCCGCTAAACTCGCCCAGGCCGCGAAAAAGCTGCTCGCACACGTAGGTGACGGCGGGTTGGCCGGCGTGGAGCGGCGGCACGAACACTTCGACCGAGGGGGAGATCGGCGGCTCCGACGCGCTGTACTCCTCGACTACGATTAGGTCGCGGCCCCAGTAGGGCTGCCGCCGGAGCAGGGTGAGCGCGTCCTGTTCCGAGACGATGTCCCCAGGCTTGATGACGACGCTGCCGATGCCGCTTTCGCCGGTGTCCGGTTTGACGATGCATGCCCTGCCTTCGAGATTGAACCAGCGCACGATGCGCGCCGCCTGCGCCAGGTCGCGGCAGAAATGGGCTTCGGGCAGCAGGCCGCCGGCGTTGGGCAGCCATCTGCCGGCCAGGTGGTGGAAGCCGGCCTTGGTGTCGACGAAGTCGCGCAGCCAGACGGCATGGGGGTGGGGGTGTTCCGGCAAAAGGATGCGAAGCCCGTGCTCGTCTCGCAAGGTCTCCGCCAGGTCACAGAATTCGGGCGTTACCGCATAGGGCGCAAGCTGGAGCGTTTTGGCCGGGCCGGCATGGGCGATCAGGCGCTGCAATAGGGCATGGTCGGCTAGGATGTCGCGGCTAAGGCGGTGGCTTGGGTTCTGCGGCGCGGCGTGAGACGTGCCCGCGTAGCCGAGCAATTGGCATAGGTCGCCGGCGTGCGGGATGGGGTAGCTGACGATGACCAGCTTGGGGTCGCCCGCCCATAGTAAGGTGCGGTCGGCGTGGTGCGCCTCTAGCGTGGCAAGGGGCGCGCTGCCGTTCGTCGAGGCAGGCGAACGGTTGAGAAAGTCTCTGTGCGCCTCGGCGAAGTTGCTGACGACGGCGAGCGGAACGTCCGGACGGATGTGCGACAAGAGCTAGCCCTCCGCCCTTTGGCCGCCGGCGGACGACAATTCGGCATCGGGCCGACGTCCGTCGCGACGTTGGCGCATCTCCTTCGCTTTGGACCGCAGGTCGCGGAAGAAATCCGTTTCTACGATGTCGCCGACGTCTTTACGACGGCGAGCTTCGTCGATCTCGATCTTCAATTCCTCCACCTGCTTGCGCAGCGTCTGTTCGCGCTGGTATACCTTGTCGACCATAATCTGGAACACCTGCGAGAGCCGCGTGGTCTCGTCGGCGAAAAGAGGCGCGTCGCCCGTTTTTGCTAGTTGGTCGAGGCTGCCTGCGTAATCGCCCTCGCCGATGCGCTCCGCCGCCTGTGTCAGCGCCACAATGGGCCGCGTGAAGAAGCTGGAGAGGAAAAGGACGACGGCAAAGAGGATGCCGTACGTGATCACGAAGGCGAGGAACGTCTGGCTCAAGATGGATTCCTGCACCTGGCGCACGTAGTCGGAGCGAAAGTCGATGCCGAGCGCGGCCACCACCTCGCCCTGGCTATCGGTCACCGGCGAGAAGGCGGAGACCCATTGCCCCCACTCGTCCTCATACGGGGCGAGCTTGCAGCCTTCCGTTCCGTGGGTGCAGCCTTGGCGGTTGTCCGTCTGCAGGGTGGGATTCGCCAGGCCGGCCAGATTTGGTCCTGCGTTTTCCGTTACCCAGGACTCGCGGAAGGTTGCCCCGAAGGGCGGATCGAATACCGCCCCGTTGCTGGTGATGAAGACCAGTTCGTCCGGCTCGTCGCCGGCCACGTAGGTGTAGAGCATGGCGCGTGGTTCGATGTCATGGACCGTCGCCAACCACTCGACCTGTTGCCAATAGCGGGGGTCGTCGGTGTAGCCGTCTTCGCGCGGGACGCCATCCGCATATAGTTCTCGCAATTGGTCGCCGTCGATGCCCTCTACGGCGGCATGCATCGTGTCGACCAGGTCTTCGGTGATGCGCATGAGGGCCTGCTCTGTGGCGAAGTTGTAGAACCAGAGGAATGCGCCGGCAAAGATCAGGCTGAAGACCAACGTGAACCCGATAAGCAGCTTGAGTCGAAGGCTAAGGTAACGCATGTTGTCACCGCTTTCTGCAAAGTTAGCTATAAACGTCCTGACATTCGGCAGCGGCGTGTCTGTTCGCCGCGCGATAGGTGATTGCTGCACCTAGAAGTCAATTCCGTCCAGCACGCTCTTGCGGCGCGAGCGGGCCAGCCGCCAGTTTAACAGGCTGGCATCGTATGTCGAGCGCGCACGGACGCCTGCCCAGACTGCGCCGGCCGCGGCCAACGCCGCGAGCGCCAGGGCCGTCATCTGCGCCGAGACGGGCAGGCCGCCGTCCAGCCGGAATAGCAGCAGCAAGAGAATGGAACCGGCTAGCGTGGCGGCGGTAAAGAAGTAGGAGTCGAGAAAAACGCTAATGCGCCCGCGTCGCTCGTCTGGGACGAGGGCAAGAGTGGCTTTGCGCAGCGGCTCATCCCAGGCGCGCTCGACGAAGCGGGCCAGGAAACGGCCGCCGGCTGCGCCCGCCAGTCCGGGAGCCAACAGGGCTAGTCCGCTGGCGGCGAACAAAGCGAATGGCAGCGCCAGGTAGCCGTTGCGCAGGGCGATGCGTTGCAGGAGTCGCCCCGTGATCAGCGCCTGGAATACGACCAGGCAGGTGATAAGCGCAGCTTTGTACAGACCGTAGAAGGCCTGAAAGGCGAGGCTCGTGGCGAAGGACTGTTCCAGCGTTGACAGCAAGTTGAACTCGATGATGGTCAACGCCAACCCGACGAGCAGCATGCTGACGGCTAGGTAGCGGAACAGCGGCAAGTTAGCAAAGAAATCGGCGCCGACGCGCAGGTTGGCGAGCAGCCCGGTTGAATCCGGCTTGGCGCTGCGGGCGCGGATGACGCGCGCACGAAAGGTGATCTGCAGGAGGCCGAGGCTTGCCAGCAGGAGGAGAACGGCAAGCACAATGAGATACCCCGCATCTTCGGGCGCAATGAACAGCGCGGAAAGGGCGGGCAGGCTGTTGCCGATTACGCTGCCCAGCGCTGTACCCGCGGCGATAATGGGAATGAGGCGTTTCGCCTCGGACATTGTGTAGATGTCGTTGACCAATGCCCAGAACGCCAGCGGAAGCATCATAAACTGCTGGTCCGAGACGATGTAGAGCAAGGGGTAGGTGATCCAATCCGGCAGGCCGGCCTCGAACATGATGAGCGTAGCCAGGTAGACTGCGGCCAAGACGCCGACAAGCCAACTGAGCACCTGTAGTTTGGGCGCACGGTCGATGGCTCTTGAGAAGATGCTTGCCACAAACAGCGCCACTGCCATGTCTGCGATCCACAGCCACGGGACTTTTTCTGCGCCGAGGCTGCTGACAAAGCCTGCCGTCGCCACGACGTCGGCTAGCTCTAGTACGACGGAATTGATGGCGAGCACGACGAGGAGGGCAAGCGCGAGCCGCCATTCGTTTTCGCGCAGGTTCAGGAGACGCAGCGACGCCTGTACCAGTTGATTCTGCATCGGACTATGGCGCTTTCTGGCGGAGCGCTTGGAGCAGCGCGGCGAGCGGGTGGGCGAGTCTCTCTTGTACGGATGTATGGCCGGTGAAGAGCATGGCCGCCTCGTCTGCGGCGGAGAGAACGACCGGCACATCGCACCCGTAGGTCTCTTCCACGCGCCGTTTGATCTCGAACGGTTCGTATTCGGGACTTGCGCGGTTGACGGCTAACAGGATATTCGGCACTTTGAGGTTGCGGGCAAGATCGATAGTCACACTCGTCCCGTGGTAGTCTTCTTTGTCCAGGCGCAACACGATCAGGAGGACGTCGGCCAATGCCATGCAAGAGAGCGAGATTTCATCCAGTCCGGCCGGCGAGTTGATCAGCACGACGTCCAGGCTGTGTGCAGTCGCCAGGTCTTCGGCGCCTGCGTTGAGGATGCGCACGTCGATATCCTGGTGAAGCACGCTGCGGATCGCAGCAGGGTCCGTACTGGCCGGGACTAGGACGAGCGTTCCGGCGTGCGGCGCGGCATCTTCCCAGGCAAGATCGACGGCGGCGTCGGTGATGGCGCAGCGGCCCATCAGATAGTGGTTGAAGGCGTAGTGCAGCCCCTTGGCATCAACGCCTAACCGGCTGTGGAGGACAGGTACAGAGATATCCGCATCGATGATGCCGACGCGCTCGCCATAGGCGACGAGGAGATGGGCGAGACCGGCGGCGATGTTGGTCTTGCCCGTCTCACGCATGAACGAGTGGACGACGATCTTGGCCGGCATTGGCGCTGTTCTAGTAGCGGGCATGACAATTCCCGCGGTCATAGGTCGTCCGGGATTGGCCGGCCGCGCAGCGGGGCAAGCGCCACGCGGTACAGGGGTTCAGAGTTTTTGCCGGTTTTGTCTGCATAGACTTTTTCCAGATATCCGTTTTCCAGCAGCCGTTGCGCAATGACACGAGCCGCGTCTAGGTCGATGTCGAGATGCTCTGCGAACTGCTCGACACGCAGCGGTCCGCTTCGCACCATGTGCTTCAAGGTCAGGCGCAGCGGTTCCGAGAACGCCAGGATGTCCGCCATGGTGGCGCCGTCGACGGCGAGGGTGCGACTGACTTCCTGAAGAATGAGTTGGGAACGGTTCATATGCGCATCCGCCATGCGTGTTCGGGCTCGTCTCTAGGGGAGCGCTCGCTCCGACACCTGTCTCAACATGCCGGTCATGGGATGGTCAGGATAGCGCAGAACGAAAATGCCCTCGCTGGCGAGCGTCATCATCTCGTCGCTGTGGGGCAGCACGGCTGCGACTTCGCACCCGAAGGTTTTCTCGACACGTTGCTTGACCATTTGGCTGTCGAAAACCTGCGGCGTTTTGTTGACGATGAGGAGAAGCAGCGGCACATCGAGCTTGCGCGCGACCTCGACCGTGACGGCCGTCCCCTGGTAATCCTGGGAATCCGGGCGCATGACGATGGCCAGCACATCCGAGATGGCGATGGAAAGCAGCGTTTCCTCGTTTAGGCCGGGGTGGGTGTCGATCAACAGGGCATCGAGCGATAGTTTTTGAATGAGACGCTGGTAGCCGTCGTTGAGCAAGCCCACGTCGTAGCCCTCGCGCAGCACGCGGGCGATATCTCCCGTTTTCATGCTGGAGGGGATGAGGAAGATTTTGCCTGTGATGGAACCGTTGAGCCGCGGCGTCACGTCGATGGCCGCCTCTTCGACGTTGCATTCGCCCCAAAGGTAGTCGTTCAGCGAGTGCGCCATTTCGCTCTCGTCTAAGCCGAAGAGCACATGTATGCCGGGGGACATGATGTCGGTGTCGACGACGCCGACGCGTAAGCCGCGTGCGGCGAGCAGGGCGGCTAGGTTCGCCGTGGTGTTCGATTTGCCCGTCCCGCCGCGGAACGAGTGTATGGATACGATTTTAGGCATGCGGATTTCTCCTGTCGGTCTAGGTAGATGCGTCTCGGTGTATGGCTGCGATGGTTGCCGGCTGCAAGCTCCTGCGGTTGTATTGCCGTGAATCGAAGCCTGCTGCTCCGGCGCAGAACGAAGATTGTGCGGGGTGCAGACTACGCCCGCGCACAATCTTCGAGTTCTGTGCGACATGCCGGCTCGCCAAAGCGGGCCTGTTCCTCACGATGCTGTTCGGTTGACGACGAAGATGTTGCGGTTGCGCCCGTCTATATATTCATAGCGGAATTCGTCCACGTTTTGTTTGGCAAGATAGACGCCCAATCCGCCGATGGCCCGCTCCTCCAGCGGCGCATCCAGGCCGCTCGGCTCACCGCGCGAGAAAGGGTCGAAGGGCGGAGACGTATCCTCCAGCACGATCTGAAGCCGTCCGTCATCTGTTCCGGCATGGACTACGACTTCGCCTGGAGTGGCGGAGCCGCCGTAGCCGTAGATGATGATGTTTGTGGCAATCTCGTCGACTGCCAGGCTCAGCTTGTAGGCGCTCCGCTCGTCGATATCGGCTTTCGCTGCGGCAGCCATTACGAAGTCGCGGATGGCTTGCAGGGAATCCAGGGCGCCGGGTACGGTCAAAGAGTCCATGAAAGGTTCCAGGTTGTCTGGGGCTAGCAGCGAGCGATCAATAGTTCTCGATTGCCGAGGCGTCGTACTCGTCCATCATGATCACGCTGTGATGGAAGCCGGTCATTTCGATGGTTTCGAGGACGGCATCGTGCGCGCCGACGACGAACAGGTCGACGCCGGTCCCCATCTTCTGCTTGGCGAAGACGAGAACGCGCAAACCCGCGCTCGCCATAAACTTGAGCTGGTCCATCAGGAGGACCACGCGCTTGGGGCCGGCGGCGGCGGCATCTTCCACGGCAGAGCGGAAGTTGCCCGCTGCGTTGGCGTCAAGCTCGCCGCTGAGCTTGATCACTGCGATGTCTCCGGCCTGTTCCATGCTTACGTCAAAAGCCATCTTTGTGTCCTTTCAGTCATGCCTTCACGTATGAGGCGTTCGGTGTGAAGCGTTCGCTCGAAGCGGCGCTCCGGTCATTTGCCGATCAAGACGACGACGGATCGGTCGCCGACCAACATGCCCGCTTGGTTTTCCAGCAGGGGCTCTTCGCCGGGCTGCCAGATATCTTCGGGGGGAGGGGCCCCCGTGTTGGCTGCGGTGTGCCACTGCATGCCATCGGGCAAGCCCGGCAGCTCGAACCAGTGGCTCTCCCAGTGCATATTCATGGCGACGTAGATATAGTTGTCCTCGCGCTGCCCGCCGTGGGCGTGTTTGCCGCAGAGCATGAAGGCGAGGATGCGGCTCGTACCGGACCAGTCTGCGTTCCAGGCTTGTGTCCCGTGCCAACTGATGTCGGGGTAGCCGCTGCCGACCGTGTCCGTCCCCGTAAGATGCCAGCGGTTGCGCAGTGCGTGGTGGGCGTGGCGGAAAGCGAGCATGGCCTTGACGTAGCGAAACAGCTCGGCGTTCTTTTCTAGGAGCGTCCAATCTTGCCAGTTCAACTCGTTGTCGTGGCAGTAGGTGTTGTTGTTGCCGAGCTGCGTGCGCCCCATTTCGTCGCCCATGAGGATCATGGGCA
Source organism: uncultured Caldilineaceae bacterium (assembly GCA_964649875.1). Taxonomy (GTDB): domain Bacteria; phylum Chloroflexota; class Anaerolineae; order Caldilineales; family Caldilineaceae; genus JASGTU01. The sequence continues at coordinate 4,767 of CAZYSJ010000001.1, read as the reverse complement.
CGCCCTGGCTGGCGAGCAGCATGGTCATGGCGTTTTTCATTTGGCGCATGCGCAGGGCGTTGACGCCGGGGTCATCTGTCGGTCCTTCCCAGCCGCAGTTCCAACTGTCATTGTCGTTGGTTCCGTCGCGATTATCTTCGCCGTTGGCCTCGTTGTGCTTCTCGTTATAGGAGACGAGGTCGTTGAGCGTGAAGCCGTCGTGGGCGGTGATGAAGTTGATGGTGGCGGTCGCCCCGCGTCCGGCATAGAGGTCCGGCGAAGCCTGAAAGCGCTGCGCCATTTCGCCAACCAGGCCCATCTCGCCTTTGAGGAACTTGCGCAGGCCGTCGCGATACTTGCCGTTCCACTCCGCCCAACGTCCGTAGGCGGGGAATGACCCGACCTGGTAGAGGCCGCCGGCGTCCCATGCCTCGGCGATGAGCTTGCACTTGGCGAGCACCGGGTCGAAGGCGAGGCTTTCGAGCAGCGGCGGGTTGGAGAGCGGCGCGCCCCACGGGTCGCGGCCCAGGATCGACGCCAGGTCGAAGCGGAAGCCGTCGATGTGATACTCGGAAGCCCAGTAGCGCAGGCAGTCGAGCACCATGTTGCGCACGACGGGGTTGTTGCAGTTCAGCGTGTTGCCGGTCCCGCTGAAATTGAAGTAGTAGCCCTCCGGGGTGAGCATGTAATATGTCTTGTTGTCGATGCCCTTGAAGGAGATGTACGGGCCATGCTCGTTGCCTTCGGCGGTGTGGTTGAAAACGACGTCGAGAAAGATTTCGATGCCGTTGCGGTGCAGTTCTTTCACCAAGGCCTTGAACTCGTCGACCTGCATGCCGAGCTTGCCCGTGGCGGCATAACCCGCCTTTGGCGCGAAGAAGCCGAGCGTGCTGTATCCCCAGTAGTTGCCGACAAGCTGTCGCCCGGTCTTCGGGTCCTCGCGGCTGCCCTCGAACTCGTCGAATTCGTAGATGGGCAGCAGTTCGATGCAGTTGACGCCGAGTTCCTTGAGGTAGGGGATCTTCTCGCGGATGCCGGCGAAGACGCCCGGAAAGCGCACGCCGGAGGATGGGTGCTTGGTGAAGCTGCGCACATGCATCTCGTAGATGACGAGGTCCTCCAACGGAATTTCCAGCGGACGGTCGTCGTCCCAGTCGAAGTCGTCGTAGACGAGCCGCGCCCGGTGCTGGTAGATGCCGTCCCAGTCCGGCGGCTGACCCCAGACATCGCGCCCGCCGATGGCCTTGGCATATGGGTCCATCAGAATCTTGGACTTGTCGAAGCGATGACCTTCCTGCGGATCCCAGGGGCCGTCGAGGCGATAGCCGTATTCGATGGCCTCGATGTCGAGGTCGAAGACGATCATGCTGTAAACATTGCCTATGCGGAACTCGTCCGGGAAAGGAATCTCGGCTTTCGGCTCAGGCGCGCCTTTGTCGAAGAGTACGAGCGAACACGATGTGGCATGGCTGGAATAGATCGAGAAGTTTACGCCCCCGGACGAAAGGGTCGCGCCGAAGGGAAAGGGCTTGCCGGCTCGCAGCCTGTACCCCTGATGTTCGTGGGTCGGGAAAACGTCAACGCGTTGCATGCTGTGGCAATCCTCCTAGTTGAACGTAGCGAGGCCGGCGTCGACGCTCTCGAAGTGGTCGAAGAAGTCCAAGAAGCCCGTCAGCGACATGGTGTCCTCCAGGTCTTGCGAAAGGCCGGTGAGGACAACTTTGCCGCCCTGTCCGCTGACGGTGCGATAGACGACGAGCAACATACGCAGACCGGCGCTGGACATGTAGTGCACCTGGCTCATGTCGATCAGAATTTTGGCGTCGGGCGCGGCAAGCGACAGGATTTGGCTTTGGGCGCTGGGAGCGGTGCTGCCGTCGATCTCGCCGCTGATAGCGACGATTTCTACTTCGCCCTCTGTCCTCTGTGAAACTTCCATACTTGGCTCCTTCTCTCTAGCGGCTGTCTGAGCGAGGCTGGATGCGCACGCGCACGCGCACTTGCCGGTCCACATCCGGCAGCCTCACGACGCCCGCTGCTGCGTCGTAATCGCCGTATGGTTCGTCGTCCACCCAGACCTCTCCGATGCGAATGCTGCCGGCGGGCAGGATGTCCGGCGCAACGCGCAGCAGGTTGTCCTTGAAGCCGTGGGGATAGGGCTTGAAGTGGAGATCAAGCGGATCCTTGGTGATGAGCAAATTGGTGTAAGTTTGGGCCAGGTAGCAAAGCTCGAACGAGTGGTAGCCGCTCATGGAGTGGCTGCCCTTGAAGCGTTCCGTACCCATCAGGTAGGGGATGCCGTTGGCAAGCACGTTGAAATAGACAGCCCCGTCGTCGTGGTCGAGGAAGAAGGCGTTATAGAAGGCCGATCCTTCGCGCGCGTATTGCAAGTAATCCTCATCGCCGAGAATGCCGCTGAGGATCAGATAGGCGAGGATGCCCTGCTCTTGCTGCCACCAGGCTTTGCGGTCGTGGAAGGCGTAGCGGTGCCACTCCTGGCCTTCAGCGCGCAGCCGTTCCATGACGTCGTACCAGCCGCCGCGCTGCCGGTCTTGGCCGACGCCGGGGATGGTGTCGCCGATCTTGCGGGCAAGTTCCTTGTATTCCTCTTTGGGCAGATGGCCGAACATGCGCATGAGGTTCCAGGCGATCTTGAGGTTGTGACCGACGACGCCGCGGTTCTGTTGCCACATGTGGCGCGTATCGTGCGACCAATCCTCGAAGAACTTCTCCTGGACGAAGGGGCTGTTGGCGTAGTCGGGGAAGTGGGCGCAGATGGTGTCGAACGTGTATTCGAGCATTTTGGCGTAGCGCTCTTCGCCGGTCGCCAGCCAGAGGTTGATCAGGTAGGCGGGGGCGTGGTCGCCAACGGAGTTCCAGTTCTTCTTGGCGCGGTTCTCGCCCAGGGCTTCGCTGCGCGGGTCCAGGGTGATGGGGTCCAGGTGCGAGAAATAGCCGCCCTGTTCCGTATCCAGGAAGAAGCGGTCAAAGAGGTCGACGGTCAGTTCGGCGTCGCGCAGGATGCGCGGGTCGCCGGTGATGCGGTAGGTCTGGATGGGGCCGGCGAGGGCGTAGATCTGCTCGTAGGCAGGGATGGCGTCGAAGTCGTCGCCGAACTCGGAGGCGAAGACTTTGGTCTCGCGGCGCCCCTCGACGTCGATGCCGTGATACCAGTAGACGATGTTCTCGTCGAGGTCATAGAAGCGCATATGCTCGCGCAGGTATTCCGTGCCCTTCTCCGCTCCTTCGAGGTAGCGGTCGTCGCCGGTGAGCAGGTAGGCGGAGGCAAAGCCGTACACCAGCCGCGAGATCGTGTCGGTCTCCTGGCGGTAGCGATCTTGTGCACGCTCGCCGGTGAGGGTGATGGTGGTGCGGTAATCGTCGTAGTTGGCCGGCTTGCCGCCGAACTGGGCATGCAAGTAGAAGTCGCCCAACTGCTCGATCTGGCGCACCCACCAGTCCGGCGCCTCGAATTCATACTCATTGGCGCGACGACCCACGAATTGCACAAACTGCGCTTCGAAGACGTTGTCGCCGCCCTCGGGGTAGTAGATGCCGTAGGTGAAGAGGAAGCGACCCGGCGTGAGCATGTCGCGCATTTGACCGGTGGCATCCCGGTACGGGTCGCTGAGGTTGCGCACCAGCATGGCATAGGTGTTGTCCTTGAGCCGGACTGTGTAGTCGCGGCCATCGCTTGTGCGGACGGTGTAGGAATCGCTCGCCCGGTCGAAGCCGGTGACGTAGCCGGCGATGGTATCGCTAAAGGTAAAGTTGATCTGGTTCATGTGGTTGCAGTTCTCCACGCAAAGGCTCCGAAGTGCGGAGCTTCAATTTGCAGATGTTTGGTCGGCAAAGCCTTGGCTGATTTCGACGATGTTGCCGTCGGGGTCGGCGATCCACACGGTGCGCCAGCCGGGGATGAAGTCGTCGAAGTCGAGCGGGCCGAGCGTAACGACGGCGTCATCGCCCATCTCGGCCAGTTTTTCGTCCACGTTGTCGACCTTGAAGGCGATATGTCGCCAGCCGGGGTAGTGCGGCCCGTCGCCGCCGGCGGGCGGGGCGGGCGCATCGCCTTCGGCAGCGAACAGCTCAAGATAGACGTCGCCGGCGCGCAGGAAGACGATCTGCGTGTCGCCAAGGGGGATGACGCGGGCGCGACGGAAGCCAAAATGCTCCGAATAGAAGCGTTCTGTTTTTGCCATGTCCTTACAGGAGATGGCGACGTGATGAAAAACGGCGTTGGTCATGCTTGGCAACCTCCCGCTGGTCTCGAATAAGCCGGCACCCTCTGGCGCGTGACGTTCATGGGCGAGCCTCTCCGCTGCGTTCGTAAAGCAGGTGAACTATGGTGCGGGCGAACTGGTGGCAGTGCCCGCCCGTGCGCGCGGTGACGAGGTCGCCGTCCACGACGACATCCTCATCGGTATAGATGGCGCCCATGTTCACGACATCGCCGTAGAGGTTGGGGTGCGCCACGACGCGACGCCCGCGCACCAGTTCCGGCGCGGGCGAGATGAGCCACATGCCGTGGCAGATGACGCCCTTAAGAATGTCCGGCTCGGCAAAGGCGCGCCGGATAAACTGCACAGCCGGCGCGGGCTCCGGCAGTTTCTCGCTGTAACGCAGCCGGTCTGAGACGATGGCGGAGGGTACGATGATGGCGTCGTAGCTGCGCAACTCCTCGTCGCTCATGCCCTCGAAGCTCTCGCGGCACTCGAAGGGGGCTTTGTACTCATGCCCAATACACATCAAGCTAAGAAGAAGGGAGTTGAAAAAGGAAGCTCTCTG